>CAYSTY010000541.1:0-1828 GCA_964433685.1 uncultured Actinomycetota bacterium
GGCCGGTCGTAGCGGTCCCTGATGGTCATGGCTACGTTCCTCGTATGCCCCAGGGACCCCGCCGCCGCGAGTACCTCACTGATGACCGTGAGGGACACCGTCATGCAGGACGGTTCCGTCCGCGCCGAACGCGCCGTGGGCGCGAGGTGGTCGACGCGCCAGGGGACGCAGGTGATCCGCGGCTGAGCGAGCGCGAGCGTGACGATCTGGATCGCGATCCGTTCTGGGCTGCGCCATCGGACGTGCCCCCCCCGTCAGCCATCGACGAGGCGTTGCAGGAAGCCCGCGCAGCCGGCCGTCGGGCGAGCCGGTCCCGCTGAGGGTGGCGGCGTCGCAGGTGCGACCTGTGGTCGCCAGCGACCTTCCGGCGTTGAAGAGGTTCACGTGCACGCGGCGTGGCGCTCGGTTCGGTGCGAGCGACATCGAACGACAGGTGCGCTCGTGCAAGCCGTACCGCCGGGTGCAGTACAACCCGGATGATCGCTTCTTGGGCATGTTCGATGTCCGTGGGCGACTCATCGCATGCGCCTACCACCGTTACGAGGCGCTGTTCGATCATGTGGCCCTCGGCAAGGGCCGGTACGTGATGTTCCTCGCGGTGTCCGATGACCTGCGGCGTTCGCGCCTGAGTGGGTCGGACGGCATCTCTGATCGCATGCTTCGTTCGACGCACGACGACATCGCCCGTTACGCGCCGGATACCGGCCTCGTCGCTGCACGCGTCCACCACGAGCACCGTGCGAGCATCGATCTCCTGGACCGGAACGGGTACGTCCAGGTGCCGACCCAACCGCGGAACGCCCCCGGCACCGACAGGCCAGGCGCGGTCAACTACCGGTTCTTCGTGGCCACGCTGTAGCCACGCAACGTGGTCGGCCGGACGCGGGTCGCGTGCGTGCTACGCCACCTCGCGCGCGGCGCCAGTCGCGGGGCGCTCACCGTCCGTGTACGGCCCTGACGGGTCGACACGGCAGGGCGTGACGGGCGTAACGTGGACAGGATGGAGGTCGAGCCATGGCCCGCAGCGCGACACGCCCCCGACCCTCCGGCCGCAACACCGGGAGGGGTCGGCACCACAGCCGGCGGAAGCTCAGGGCCCGCGCGATCTGGTTCCTGGTCTGTGCGGCCGCCGCCGTCGCGTTCGGTCTCGTCGTCGGGTCGATGAGCTGACCGTTCACCGAAGGTGACGCCGGACGGGTCGCCGCAGAACGCCTAGCTCGCTCGGCACCGGACACCTGACCGACCGGCGGGAGCCCTGCCCGGGACGCCGTCCCGCGGACCGTGTTGCACTGATCGGTGTCGGCACGTCGCCGACCGGGGGAGCGGCCCACGCTGCCTCGCGGACGGGGTGCGGACGGCGCCCCGGGGAGGGGAGCACCATGCGGAGGATGACGACGCTGCTCGCGACGACGCTGCTGGCGGTCGGGCTGGTCGCGGCGCCGGCGAGCGCGAAGCCGGACCCGTCGAAGGGCAACAGCCAGCGGTCGCAGGCCACGCCGGTGGCGCTCGACGCGGGCGACATCGGCTTCACCACGTGCGACGACGGTGCGGTCGAGTTCTACACGATCGACCACGGCTTCGAGGAGGCCGACGGCTACACCTGGCGCGAGCCGGCCCGCCTCGGCGGCGGCAACTACGTCTCCGACGGTGGCCCGACCTACGGCACGCTGTACCTGGGCGTCTCCGGCCCCGAGTGCGGCGAGGTCCACCACAAGGGCCAGGTCTCGGTCTACTACGAGGTCGACGGCGAGCTGTACTCGATCATCGCCCAGTTCAACGGCAAGGGCGAGCTGATCCGCGTCAACGGCGTCCGCCCGAACTTCTGACC
>CAYSTY010000542.1:0-1821 GCA_964433685.1 uncultured Actinomycetota bacterium
CGCTGCCGCCCGGGTTCATCATCTCGAGCTTGGCGACCAGCGTCGGACCGATGTCCCGCGAGAGCCGATCGAGGCGGACCAGCGGTGTGTCGCCCATCAGCGCGATCAGATCGGGTGCGATCTCACGACCATCCGCGTCGAGGTGGCGACGCGGCGCCTCGAGCGGGTCGTGCTCGATCCCGATCGCCCGGGTGTAGATCGAGCGATCGGTCACGTCGATGTCGGTCACGGCAACGCGTCTCCCGGTGTGGTGGCGGCGAGGGTCCGAGCCTACGGGGCCACGCGCGCCCGGTCGCACGCCGACGACGGGTGGCCGCACCGGCGGGATCGGGACCCACATCCCGCCCGTGTACCGGGCGGGATGTCTAGGGTGTCCGGTGTCCTCCCGACGGGAGCACCGCGGCGGCTCGCGCGCGGTGGAGGGGGGACCCGACCCGGGAGAGATCATGAACGTCTCCGTGGGCGCCCGTCGGCGTCCCGTCATCGCCGTCCTCGCCGCCGCGCTGGTCGCCGCGACGCTCGCTGCGGCACCGCGGGCCGCGGCCGCCGTCGACGAGCCGGGACCGCAGTACCCGTTCGCCTGCACGGCGCAGGACCACGGGCTCGAGCTCATCGTCGACAACCAGGAGGGTGACGGCACCCCGGTGCGCGACGGGTCGGGTGAGGTCATCGGCTACAGCAAGGACTGCGACGCCGAGACCCGCTACTGGTACATGGCGATGGGCGACGACGGTCGCTTCCACACCGTCCGTGCCCACGACGAGGAGGCCCCCGGCGGCACGCTCGAGGCGCTGCTCGACGACGCGCTGCCCGCGGACGTCGAGGTCGAGATGCTCGACCCCGATCACCTGCGCGACCTCGACGTCGACGCGGCCGTGCCCTACCTCGTCCGCCACGAGCGCGGCGTGATCAACCGGTTCATCTACTCCATCTCCATGCTGGTGCCGGCCGACGAGCTCCTGAACGGCGACCCGTCGGGCACGGACCTCGACGAGTCGCTGTGGAACGATCGCCTGGTGTTCCAGTTCCAGGGTGGCGTCGGTATCGGCCACAGCCAGGGTGCCTACGACGAGGGCAGCCGGGCACGGGGCATCAAGGGTGAACCGGACCGGTTGTCGCGCGGGTACGCGGTCACGTACTCGACCGCGACGCGCACCAGCGACCACTACAACCTGCTCGTGTCGGGACGCACCGCCGAGCAGGTCAAGGCCCGCTTCGTCGCGCGACACGGGACCCCCCGCTACACCGTGGGCATCGGGGCGTCGGGCGGCGGCATCATGCAGCACGTGCTGAACCAGAACCACGCCGACGTCATCGACGCCGCCATCCCGCAGTACAGCTACCCCGACATGACCACCCAGACCATCCACGTCGGTGACTGCTCGCTGCTCGAGCGCTGGATGGACCTCGACGCTCCCGAGAACGGTGACGACACCTGGACCGACTGGGACAACCGCCAGTGGCTCCAGGGGCTGTACTCCGAGGAGGGCAACCTCGGTGGCAACGCCGAGGACTTCGCCGAGCTGATCGGGACCGCCGAGGGGATGGGTCTCGGTGCCATGTTCCCGGACGCCCCGACCGGTTCGTCGGAGTGCCTGGAGGCCTGGCTCGGTCTCGCGCCGCTCGTGATGAACCCGCTGTTCGGTGACGAGACCAACTGGGACCTGCTCGGTGAGGACGCGGTCGCCGGCATCGAGAAGACGCACTGGAACGACGCCCGGGAGGCGTACGGCACCGATCCCGACACCGGGTACGCCCGGGTGCCGTGGGACAACGTCGGCGTCCAGTACGGCCTGCGAGCCCTGCAGGACGGACGCATCA
>CAYSTY010000543.1:0-1819 GCA_964433685.1 uncultured Actinomycetota bacterium
ACGACCGCCGTGTTCGACGACACGTGCGGCAACCTGATCAGCATCGCCGAGCAGCGCTGACGTGGCGCGTGACCCCGAGGCGCCGACCAATGCGGCGGTGTCGAGGTCGCGATGACGGAACCGCGGGCCCGCGAACTCGTCGAGGCGATCGCGTCCTCGGACCGCGCGATCCAGGGACGCGCCTACGAGGCGCTGCTGGCCGCCACGAACGAGGCGGTGCCGTGGGCCTACGCGGTCTGGTCGGCCGTCGTCGAAGGGCTCGCCGCGCGGGACAACCGGTGTCGGTCGATCTGTGCGCAGGTCCTGGCGAACCTCGCCGCGCACAGCGATCCCGAGCACCGCATCCTCGACGACCTCGACCGGCTCGCGGACGTCATGCGCGACGAGAGGTTCGTGACCGCCCGCCACGCGACGCAGGCGCTCTGGCGCGTCGGCCTCGGCGGCGACGTCGCACGTGCCGCCACCGTCGCCGCCCTGGCCCGGCGGTTCCGCGACTGTGCCGGCGAGAGGAACGCCACCCTGGTCCGCACCGACATCGTCGAGGCGCTCGGACGGCTCCACCATGCCTGCGCCGACCCCGGCATCGAGCAGGTCGCGCGGGAGCTGATGGACGAGGAGCCCGACGAACCGGCGCGACGCAAGCAGCACCTCGCCTGGCGCAAGGGTCACGCTGCGGCGAGCTGAGCCTGCGGACCGTCCCCGGACCACTGCCGAAACGCGACGTGCGACCCTGGACCGGCGCCCGGGGGCGTTGCGGTGCGCTGCGACCCCCGCCGACAGCAGTAGGGCGGGCCCCCTTCGTGGAGACCCGCCCTGCGGTGCTGGAGCGGAGGGTGAGGGATTTGAACCCTCGAGAGGTGTGAACCCCTACCCGCTTTCGAGGCGGGCGCACTCGGCCGGACTATGCGAACCCTCCAGGCGCCCGCGGAGGGTACGGGCTCCCACGCGACGCCGGCAACCGGGGGCCGCAGCGTCGCTACCGCATCCTCGCCGTTCACGCGCTCGTCGGCTGGGTGCACCTGCCTCGGCTGGGTGCGGGCGTCACGGCTGGGTGCACCTGGCACGCGCGGGTGCACCTGACGCGGCCAGCCGTGTCCGACGCACCCAGCCGTGCCCAACGCACCCAGCCGTGCCCAACGCACCCAGCCGTGTCCGACGCACCCAGCCGTGCCCAACGCACCCAGCCGCGCCCAACGCACCCCGTCGGTCAGCGGCGGTGGGGTGGGGTGATGTGCCCCTCGGTGTGGAGTGCGTCTAGGACCCGGGTCAGGAACGAAGCCATCTGATCGCGGCGCGTGCTGTCCCAGGGCCGGAACCGCGTCGGGTCGGCCGACCCCCGGGTGAACCCCGCCGTCTCCGCCTTGCGGATGCTCGTCGCGTGCACGTTGCCGGCGATGTCCACGAACCCGGTCCGCCCCGCCGACAACGACCCGGCCACGTGCTCGTAGGTCCGCACGATGAACGACGCCATCTGATCGCGGCGCACCGGCGCCCGCGGCGCGAACTCGGTGTCGGATCGGCCCTGGACGATCCCGAGGCGGAACAGCGCCACCACCGCCCCGTCGTGCGGACCACCGGTCAGGTCACCGAACCGGTGCACCCGCGAGGTCGGCACCTCCACCCCTGCCTGCCGCAGCAGCCGCAGCAGGAAGGAGGCCATCTGCTCCCGCGTGGTCACCAGCCCCGGGCCGTACACCCCGTCGGCGGTACCTCGTGTCATCCCGTACCAGGCGGCACAGTCGATCGCCGCCTCGTGGGTGTTGCCGACCGTGTCGCCGAACCCGCCGGACGGCACCACCCCGACCGGACACGCCCCCAG
>CAYSTY010000544.1:0-1818 GCA_964433685.1 uncultured Actinomycetota bacterium
GTCCGCGGGGACGTCGGTTCCGCCGGTCCCATCGGTACCGCCCGTCCCGTCGGGGTCGGCCGGGTCACCGGTGCCATCCGTGCCGCCGACCACGGGCGTGGTGGTCGGATCGCCGACCACCGCGGTGCCCTCGGTCTCCTCCACCGGTCGGGGGACGACCGGGGAGAAGGGGTCACGGTCGAGGACGACCTCGTAGGTCACGAGGTCGGGGACGTCGACGGCGTCCACGTCAGCCGCCTCGGTGTCGAGCGCATCGTCGCCAGGCGCCGTGGCTGCGGCCGGTGGCGTGTCGACGACCTCCAGGGCGGCCGGTTCGGGGTCGTCACCGTTCAGCAGCGGCGCGATCGCGAAGAACCACAGCGCCACGCCGGTGAGGATGGCTAGGACGACCAGCGCCCCGACCAGGATGGGGTTGCGCGCGGCAGCCTCGTCGGCGACCTCGAGCTCCGTCGTCTCGGTGAACTCGCTCACTGGAGCTCTCCCTCGGTCGCGACAACGTCGTCGGCAGGTGCGTCGCCCTCGACGGCGGGATCGGCCGGGGCTTCGGTGGACGGATCGGTGGCAGCAGCATCAGGTGCGGCCACGGCCGCGTCCGGTGCCTGGCCGGGGAGAACGGCGAACATCCGCCCGGTCACGTTCGCGATCAGCGTCGGGTGCTCCTCGATGCTGATCGACAGGTTGTCCCACACGAAACCACGCGGCGAGATGGCCGGGTCCTCGAGCCGTCGGAGGGTGTCGAGGATCTGGAAGTAGCTGCCCCGGACCTCGAAGTTCACGGCGAGGTTGTGCAGTCCGGTCTCCACGCCTTCGACCGCGACGGGACGTGCCGGGGCGACCGACACGAGGGTCGCGCCGCTCTCGTCGGCCGCGAGCTGCAGCTGCCGCAGCGCGACGGGCAGCGACGCCTCGTCGGGGACGATCGTCCGCGCGGTGGTCAGCTCCGCCTGCAGCTCGGGAGCGCGCTCGCGGACCGACTGCAGCTGCCCCATCCGGGCACGAGTCGTGGACTGGTTCGCCTGCACCGTCTCGATCTGGGTCTCGACGGCGGCGAGCTCGTCCGTGCTGGGCTGCCACAGCAGGAGGAACCAGAGCACGACCGTCAGGACGAGACCGAGGACGACGAGCAGGACCGTGGTGCGCTTCATCGCAGCTCCTCCGGGATCCCGGTGACGTAGCGGCCGGTGAGGACCTCCGGGCCGAGCTGGGCTTCGATGCTGAACTGCGGGTACCCGACCTCCGGGTCCTCGAGCGTGCTGTTCGAGACGAACAGGTCCCTGAAGCCCGCGACCTTGTCGAAGTCGAGGAGGAGACGTTCCACGCCAGGAGCGTGGGCGCTGGCGCTACGGCCGGTCACCGCGAGCGTCCCCATGGTGACCTCACCCGCTCCGGTCTCGGCCGTCGCGTCGACCACGGTGGGCCGGTTCAGCATCAGGGCGACCGACTCGATCTCCGCGTCGGACGGCATGACGGCCGCGATGTCCTGCAGGACCCCGGCGAGCGAGGCCTCCTCGCTCATGGCCTGCTGCACGACCTGGGTCGCCGTGGTGTGCGCGGTGTCGAGGTCGGCGAACTCACGGAGCTGGGCGACCTCCCCCATCAGGGAGGCGAGCACGGCTTCCTCGTCGGCGAGGCGGCTCTGCGCGTCGTCGATCCGGCCGTTCTGCCAGACCGAGACCGAGCCGAGGCCGGCCACCAGCACCACCGCGCCGAGCGCGATGAGCCGGTGTTGACGGGCGGCGGCCTGCCGCTCGGTGGCCTCCTGTGGGAGGAGGTTGATCCGGACGCTCATTCGAGACCCCCTAGGGCCAGTCCGACGCA
>CAYSTY010000545.1:0-1806 GCA_964433685.1 uncultured Actinomycetota bacterium
TCGGGACACAGCACGCCGGCGACCGAAGATCGCTGCCACTGGGTCTCGCTTCGAGTGGGTAGCGATAGCGGGCGTTGTCGCCCGCCTGCCGACAGGCCCCCGAAAGCGCCCTCTCATGACCTAGGATCTGCTCGGCGACCATCCCCAGTAGACGACGTCCACGGGGAGTAACGCGGGGGCAACGCGATGGAGCCTTGAGGTTCCGCGCGTTCCCGCGCTGGCTGATCGTCGCTCAGACGCTGCTCGCACTCGTCGCGACCCCGATCGGCGTGATCGGGCTAGTCGCCAACGCCCACCGCCGGGCCCGGCGCCTCAGGGGCCGAGCAGCCCCAACGGCAGCACCATCACGCCATCGGTGCGCTGGTAGGCGTACTCCCCGAACGCGGTCACGACCGCGAGGAACGCCGGTGGTCCGGCCTTGGACTGGTCGATCGACGCCGCGGCCGCCAGCACCGACGCCGCGCCCGCTTCGATGGCGGCCGCGCCTCCGAGTTTGACCTCGCACCCGGCCCAGCGCCCGTCGGGCAGCGAGACGACCGCATCGATCTCGTAGTCGTCGGTCTGGAAGTAGGCGACCTGGCCGGCCAGCGGCCCGGACAGGACGCGCAGGTCACGCACCGCCATCGACTCGAACAGCAGCCCCGTGAACTCCAGGTCCGCCAGGAGCCGGTCGACGTCGGCGCCAAGCGCTGCCGCGGCCAGGGACGGGTCGACTAGGTGCCACTTCGGGTGTTCGCGCAGGCGGCGCGAGGAGCGCAGATGGGTGGTGAACGCCGGGAGCGGTTCGACCAGCATGAGGTGTTGCAGCGCGGCGAGGTACTCGCGGACGCTGTCCCGGGACAGACCGGAGTCCTCGGCCAGGGCGCGCTCGCCGGCGCTGGTCGCGGTGTTGCGTGCCACGGAGTCGATGAGGCGACGGATGCGTGCCGGGTCTCGTCGCCGTGCCGGTTCGTTGCCGTCGCTGCCCGGAGCGGTGGGTAGATCGACCTCGACGATCTGGTCGAGGTAGTCCACGGCGAACTGGCGGGTCGGCGCGCCCAGGTGACCTGGCCACCCGCCCCACACCAGCCAAGCGAGCGTCTCGACGAGACCCGCGACACCGCCGGCCACGCTCGGTACGTCGCCGTCGAACAACGCCCGCAACGACACGTGGGGCGTGTCCAGCGTCTCGTGCAGGGTGAACGGTCGCATGCGGATGGTGGCGAACCGGCCCGCCCCGGAGTGGCGGCGCGCGTCCGGGGAGGGACGTGCCGATCCGGTGAGGATGAACTGACCGGGTGCGCCAGAGACATCGACCACCCGGCGGACGTGATCCCACAGCACCGGTGCCAGTTGCCACTCGTCGAGCAGCCGCGGACGATCACCGGTGAGCAGCAGGCCGGGGTCGGTGCGTGCCAGCTGCTGCGCGGCGACCTCCACGTCGAGTCGCACCTGCGAACCGGCGACCCGCGCGGCGGTCTCGGTCTTCCCGCACGCCTTGACACCTTCCAGCAGGACCGCGCCGCGTTGCAACGCGACGGCCAACTGCTGGTCGGCCACCCGTGAGCGGTACTGCATCGACGTCTCCCTGCGGTGCGACCCTCCACCCTACCGTTTGCCGACCGTTCCACCCTACCGTTTGCCGACCTTTCCACCCTACCGTTTGCCGAACCACTAGCCGTACCGTTCGGCGCACCCCTTCCGACGCCCATCGAGCGATAAGCGCCGGTATGACTATGTGCGGATCGGCATCGGCGGGCGGCCGCCCGCAATCACGGTTGCGGCGCGTCGAGTTCTAGCTGGCGTGAGCGGTGACCTCGCGGTCGA
>CAYSTY010000546.1:0-1801 GCA_964433685.1 uncultured Actinomycetota bacterium
CTGGCGGTCGCCAGCGTCTTCATCTACACCGGGTCGCTGCGCGTCTCCGACATCATCGCCGCCCAGGGCGAGCCGATGTTCGGCATCGAGGGCATCCCCGGCTGGAACGTCGTCCCGCTCTTCCCCGCCTTCATGGTCTTCGTCGTCGGCATGGTGGCCGAGGCGGGGCGCCCACCGTTCGACCTGGCCGAGGCCGAGGGTGAGCTCGTCGGTGGGTTCAACACCGAGTACTCCGGCATGAAGTTCGGCATGTTCATGCTGGCCGAGTTCATGGCCGCCGTCACCATGTCGGCCGCGGTCGTGACCCTCTTCTTCGGCGGCCCGAACGGTCCGACCTTCGGCCTCGGTGAGCCGTTCACCTCGCTGCTGCCGATCCTCTGGTTCACCCTCAAGGTCAGCATCTTCGTGCTGTTCTTCATCACCCTGCGCGGCGCCCTGCCGCGGGTGCGTTACAAGCAGCTGATGGACCTCGGCTGGAAGGTGCTGATCCCGGTCGCGCTGGTGTGGACCATGGTGACCACGGTCATGGTCCTGATCGACGAGGTCGAGGGCGGGCTGCCGACCGGTCTGCGGCTGACGATGGCGATCCTGGCCGGTCTGATCGCGTTGTTCGCGTTCGCCGGCGGTGGACGCGAAGCCACCTCACCGCCTGCCCCACGCGGTGGTGGCACCGTGAACGCCGACGTCACCGAGATCGGCTTCGACCACGACCACGAGGAGGTGACGCGCTGATGCCTTCCGCGCTGATCACCCTGTTGAGCTTCGTCGTCCTCGGGCTGGCGATCTACCTGTTCCTGCGGTTCACCGTCCTCGGTCGCGGGTTCTCGGTGCCGCTGCGCAACATGGTGCGCCCGGTCGAGACCGCGTCCTACCCCGAGAAGCCGCGTCCGCTGACCCCGCGCTTCCACGGCCGTCACCAGCTCAACCGGTACGCCGACGGGCTCGAGAAGTGCATCGGCTGCGAGCTGTGCGCCTGGGCCTGCCCGGCCGACGCGATCTACGTCCAGGGCGCCGACAACACCGTCGAGGCGCGCTACTCGCCGGGGGAGCGGTACGCCGAGGACTACCAGATCAACTACAACCGCTGCATCCTGTGCGGGCTGTGCATCGAGGCGTGCCCGACGCGGGCGCTGACGATGACCCACGACTTCGAGTTCTCCGCGCCGACGCGCGAGGAGCTGATCTGGACCAAGGGTGAGCTGCTCGCGGTGCTCCCCGAGGGCGGCGAGGACACCCCGCACCGCGACCGTGAGGTCCGGGAGCGGGGGCTGAACTACTACGGTGGTCTCGCGGTCACACCCCCGACGCTCACCGGCGGCCGGTACCAGCCGGCCTCGCACGCGGCTTCGGCCCGCGCCGGCCAGGTGGTGCCGACCGGCGAGCTGCCGGGAGCCGACGACCCGTCCGCCGACCCCGCGATCGTGGGGACCGAGACCGTGATGCCCGCCGGCCCCCGACCGGATGGCGACCAGCAGCGAGGGGAGCGCTAGATGTCGGTGCTGGCTCAAGCCGCGGACGCCGCGGCCAGCGACCCGAGCACGGCGGAGACGATCGTCTTCTACGTGTTCGCGGCCATCGCGTTGGGCTCCGGCCTCGCGGTGATCTCCCTGCGCAACATCGTGCACGCCGCGCTGATGCTCGTGACCAACCTGCTCGCCATCGCCGGGCTGTACCTCGCGCTCGAGTCGAGCTTCCTGTCGATCGTGCAGGTGCTGGTCTACGCCGGCGCGATCGTGGTGCTGTTCCTGTTCGTGATCATGCTGCTCGGCATCGACCGCGACGACCTGCTGCGCGAGACCTC
>CAYSTY010000547.1:0-1793 GCA_964433685.1 uncultured Actinomycetota bacterium
CCGCGCGTCCGCGTCCCACAGCAGCACGAACGATCGGTCCACGCCGAGCACCACCGGCGCCGCGGCGCAGATGCGCTGCGCGATGCCGACCTCGTCCTCCTCGCGACCGAGCTCGTGACCGAGGCGGAGCAGGGCCTCGGCGGTCGCGCCGCGCCGACGTGCCTCGTCGAGTGCGGTCGCGGCGTCGATGGCTGCCGCGGCGAGACGCCCGAACGCGTCGAACTGCTGCTGTTCGGTGGGCAGGAACCCCTGGCCCGGCGGCAGCTCCGCCGCGAGCCACCCGTAGCGACGTTGGGTCGACCGCACCTCGGCGGTGATGCGCGCCACCTCGGTGCCACCGGCCCGGTCCGCGAGCAGCGCCGCACCGAGGCGCGCGGCCTCGTCCGGTGCGAACCCGGCGGCGTGGATCCGTGGTGCGGGCTCGCCGGTCAGCTGGACCGCCAGCAGGTAGCGCTGGCCGCGGACGCTGGCGCCGGCACGGTCGGCGATGCGGGGCAGCAGCTCGTCGAGGTCGGGCGTCGACACCAGGTCGGCGACGGTGGACTGCAGGTCGGCGAGGCGTTCGCGCAGCGCGTCGGCCTCGAACGGCGAGGTCCGGCTGACGCCGACGAACGGCAACCGGTCACGCAGCCGCCGCGCCGCCCAGGTGACCACGAAACGGCACTCGACCGCACCATCGACCTGGCACACGGGGTGGTCGATGTCGGCCGGTGGGAGCCCGAAGAGGACCGACACCTGGGACAGCACGCCCTGGGTGTACTCGCAGTCGAAGCGGCTCGGCTCGTTCGGCGGGTGCAGCCGGTAGGTGACGACCCCGCCACGGGCGCTGGTCTCCTCGGCGGCCATCGTCGCCGAGGTCGAGAACTTGGCCTGGGCCTTGGCGACGCTGCGCAGCACCTGCTGGGGGCTGCCGAGCGAGCCGATCAGCAGCCGCAGCGTCACGCCGACCTGGCCGCTGAGCAGCGACTCGCCGATGCGCCGGGCCACGCGCGGGTCGTCGAGGACCTCGGACGCGGCGCGCAGCAGCGCGATCTTGTCGTCGTAGGAGCACCAGAAGCGCTCGTCCTCGAGCTGGTCGAGGGTGTACGGCAGGTCCGCGCGGGCGAGCAGCTGCGCGACGCCCTCGTCCCCGGCGCGCGTGCGCACGAACGCGACGATGAGCCGGGTCGTCACCCCGGCCGTCTCGTGGCGTGCGTGCGTCATGGGCCGGTCCTGGTCAGCCAGAGGTCCGGTCACCCCGGGGCGTGGTCCGTGCCACGTCCCGGGGTCGCCGTGCCCTCGCTGACCCATCGACCGCCCACGGGCCGGGCCGAGCGGTGCGCCGACGGCGCGCGCCACCCGCCCCGCCGGGCGAGCGGTCAGTCCAGCTCGCTGATCAGCCCGCGACCCTCGCACGCCTCGCAGGTGTGGCTGAACGCCTCCACCAGACCCTGGCTGACGTTCTTGCGCGTCATCTGGACCAGGCCGAGGCGCGACACCTCCGACACGCGGGTCTTGGTGCGGTCACGCAGCAGCTCGCGCTTGAGGCGGCGCACGACCTGGTCCTGGTTGGCCTTGAGCAGCATGTCGATGAAGTCGATGACGATGATCCCGCCCATGTCGCGCAGGCGCAGCTGGCGGACGATCTCGTCGGCAGCTTCGAGGTTGGTGCGCAGCACCACCTCCTCGAGGTTCATGTCCCCGCTGCCGGTGAACTTGCCCGAGTTGACGTCGATGACCTTCATCGCCTCGGTCGACTCGATGATCAGGTACCCACCCGACGGCAACCAGACCTTGCGGCTGGTGGCCTTGCG
>CAYSTY010000548.1:0-1791 GCA_964433685.1 uncultured Actinomycetota bacterium
CCACAGCTGACCGCACGCGGCGTCGATGTCCTTGCCCTGCGTGTCGCGGACCACGACGTCCAGGCCGCCGCGCTCGAGCCGCGTCTTGAACCGGGTCAGGCCCGCGTCGTCCACGCGCCGGTAGGTGTCGCCGCCGAGGACGGGGTTCCAGCGCATCAGGTTGACGCGCGCCAGCGGTCCGGCGGCCAGCTCGGTCAGCCGGCGTGCGTCGTCGGGGTCGTCGTTCACCCCCGGGAGCAGGAGGTAGACGTACGTCACGCGGCGGTTGTGACGGCGCGCCCACCGTTGGCTCGTCCCGACGACGTCCTCGATCGCGGACCCGCGGGCCCCGGGTATGAGCTGGTGCCGGACCTCGTCGGTCGTGGCGTGCAGCGAGATGGTGAGGTTGATCGCCAGGTGCTCCTCTCGTAGCTGGGCCAGGCGGCGAGGGATCCCGATCGTGGAGATGGTGATCCCCGAGGTGCGCAGCGCGAGCCCGGCCCGATCCCGCAGGATCCGGATCGCGGCGAGCACCCGGGCGTAGTTGTGGAGCGGCTCGCCGATGCCCATGAACACCACCCGGTTGATCCGTGGGCCGAGCTCGAGGACCTGCTGGACGATCTCGCCGCTGCGCAGGTGACGTTGCAGCCCGAGCTTGCCGGACGCGCAGAAGGTGCAGCCGAACGCGCACCCGACCTGCGAGGACACGCACGCGGTGGTGCCCGTCCGGCGGAGGATGCGGACCGATTCGATCGCGCCGCCGTCCGCCAGCGCGAACAGGTCCTTGGTGGAGGTGCGACCCGCGGTGCTGGTCAGCCGTCGAAGCGGCGGCGCCGACGCGACACCGGTCGCCGCGGCGACCGAGCGCAGCAGCCGGTCGTCGGTCGGACGACGTCGGTGGACGTAGAGCCGGCGGTAGGCGGCGTCGGCCGTGGCCGGGTCGGTCGCATCGGCGATGGTGCGGTGGTCGAGGTCGTACAGGGACGCAGGGGGTAGTTCGCGCACGATGGTCTCGCTCGCTCGAGCCCGCACAGCGGCGGGCGGTCCTGTGCGCTCGGAGGCGCACCGATCGAGCGGTCCTGGCTGTGGCACGACAGGTCGCGGACACGACGCGAGGCAGGTCGCGGACGCGACGCGCGGTGGGTCGCGGACGCGACGGCACGCGCGGCGGGCCGATCCGACGCGCGGGTGCTCAGGCCTCGAGGCCCACAGCAACGCTCACCCCGGGGAGCGGGGTGAGGACCACGCGGTCGTCGCGGCACCGGGTGCCCAGCGAGGACCGTGCGCGGATCAGAGGTAGAGCAGCTGTCCCATCATGCGCCCGAGGCTACCTGGGTCGGACCCTGCTGCAGTCGTAGTGACTGCAACTGGGGTGGACGGGCCGTGGCCGTGGTGCGGGACGCCTCCGGTTGCAGTCGTAGTGACTGCAACCGGAGGACGCGAGGCAGCGATCGTGCGGCCTCACCGAGGCTGACCGGGTGCGCATGGTGGCCTCACCGCCACGATCCGTACCCGGTGGACCGGGGCGAGGCTCAGCGGGTGCGGGCGGTGGCCTCACCGCCACGACCCGTACCCGGTGGACCGGGGCGAGGCTCCCGCGGAGGCCGTCACCGCTCCCACGGTGTCAGCACGGCGTCAGGAGCATGAGAAGCGCCCCCGACACGGTCGGGGGCGTTCCGTCGATCTGCGCCGTATCCGCGCCTGCGGACCGGCTAGCTGTGAAGTGGGCGGAGGGGGACTTGAACCCCCATGTCCTCACGGACACACGGACCTGAACCGTGCGCGTCTGCCAATTCCGCCACCCGCCCAGGA
>CAYSTY010000549.1:0-1791 GCA_964433685.1 uncultured Actinomycetota bacterium
CCTCGTAGCCCGGCACCAGGCGGCGGTAGGAGTTGGTGGTCGGGTTGGTGAACGCCAGCACCGCGTGGGCGTGTTCGAGCAGGCCGCCGATGTACCAGCGTGCGACGTCCGAGAGCTGGCCGTAGCCGGACTCGTCGAAGAACAACGGCTCCCCGTCCTTCCACAGCGACTGGTGGGTGTGCATCCCCGACCCGTTGTCGCCGAAGATGGGCTTGGGCATGAACGTCACCGTCTTGCCCGCGGCCGCGCCGGTGTTCTTGACCACGTACTTGAAGGTCATCAGCTTGTCGGCGATCGCGGCCAACGTGTCGAACTCGATGCCGATCTCACCCTGCCCCCCCGAGCCCACCTCGTGGTGGTGGAGCTGGGTCGCGATCCCGAACGCCTCGAGGTTGTGGACCATCTCCGAGCGCAGGTCGGTGTGGTGGTCCATCGGCGGCACGGGGAAGTAGCCCCCCTTGGTCCGCGGCTTGTAGCCCTTGTTGCCGCCCTCCTCCACGCGACCGGTGTTCCACGACCCCTCGACGGAGTCGACCTCGTAGAACGAGGTGTGGCCCAGGGAGTCGAAACGGACCGAGTCGAAGATGAAGAACTCGGCCTCGGGCCCCATGTACGAGGTGTCGGCGATGCCGGTGGAGGCGAGGTAGGCCTCGGCCTTGCGCGCGACGTTGCGGGGGTCGCGCGAGTACGACTCACCGGTGACCGGGTCGTGGATGTGGCAGTACATCGCCAGCGTCCTGCGGGTCCGGAAGGTGTCCTCGAACGCGGTGGTGGGGTCGGGGATCAGGAGCATGTCCGACTCCTGGATGCCCTGGAAACCCCGGACCGACGAACCGTCGAAGTAGACCCCGCTCTCGAAGGTGTCCGCGGTGACGTTGGTGACCGGGAAGGTGGTGTGCTGGGTCACGCCCGGCAGGTCGATGAAGCGGAGGTCGATGAACTCGAAGCCTCCGCTCTCGATGAGCTCGAGGACGTCCTGGGCGGTCTGCGGCGGGCTGGCCAACGTGATGCTCCTTGGTGGTGGCCGTCGGCGTGCCGTCCCCCAACGGGACGGGTCTCGACGGTGGTGCGTCGCAGGTGGGCGAGGCGCCCGGTACCGACACGGCCTGCCGCGCGCGGCGCGGCGGCCGCGGTTGGGACTCGGCGGTGCGCCTCGCCCGGCCGATGGGCGAGGTCGGGTGACCGGCGCCCAGGTCGGTGTTGTCCTGCGGGGCGGGACGCTACGGAGGGTGCGTTGTGCGGTCGTGTCCCGATCGTTACGGCCCTGTTACGTGCCCCCCGGCCATCCGGCCGCGCTGCACGTGGGTCCTGCGGCGCGTCGACCCTAGCCTTCCCGCCTGACCAGGAGCCTGCCCGTGGGACCCCTCACAGCCAGCGTCCTCGCCCAGCTCGGCACCGACGCGGACGACGCGACCGATGGCGCGGACGGTGCCGAGGAGGTCGTCGTCCCGCCGGACATCCTGCCGGGACAGGAGACCACGCGCAGCTTCACCGAGCAGGTCGCCGAGGCGATGCCGAACGAGTTCCTCGCCTCCGTGGTCGAGGCGGCGCTCGGACCGCTGCTCCAGATCCTGCTGATCGTCCTCATCGCCTCGTTCGTGCTGCGGCTGGCCAGACGGGTCATCACGCGGACGGTCGCGCACGCCAAGGATCCCGATGCCGGTGCGGTCCGGCGTCGCCGCCGGGGACGCGACGACGAGCCGACGTACTCGATTCGCCGGGCCCAGCGCGCGGATGCGCTCGGCGCCCTGATCACGAGCGTCGCCACCGTGGTCATCTGGGTGCTGGCGA
>CAYSTY010000550.1:0-1790 GCA_964433685.1 uncultured Actinomycetota bacterium
CTTCTGCTTCTTGGCCTTGTACTGCTCCGGGTCCTTCTTCATCAGGTCCCGGTCGACCTTGTACTTCTTCTGCAGCGCCTTCATCTGCGGCTGGATGGCCTGCATCGAACGCATCGAGCGGATCTGCTTGATCGCGAGCGGCAGCAGCAGCACCCGGATGATCAAGGTGAGCGCGATGATCGCGAAGCCCCACGCGTGGACGCCGGCGAGCGGCTCCAGCACGTCGTGCAGTCCCTTGAGGGCGCTCTCGAACAGGTCGAGGATGTTGTTCCAGATCTGCGACACGCCGGTCTACTTCCTCGGGGGGACGGGATCGAACCCGCCTAGGTTCCAGGGGTGGCAGCGGCCCACGCGTCGGACCGCGAGCCACGTGCCACGGATCGCACCGTGCGTGCGCACCGCCTGAACGGCGTAGCCGGAGCAGGTCGGTAGGAACCTGCACCGGGGGGTGCGCATCAGCGCGGTCGCCCGGTAGAGGGCGAGCAGGGCGAGCGCCGCACGGGCGAGGAGGGAGGGGTGCCGATCGCCACCGCCGGTCACACCAGGCGCAGGAGCATCAACACGCTCGGGAGCATCGGCTGCATCGTCAGCACCAGCCTCCCCACGGGACACCGGGGGTCGGGCGGTGGTCGTCGAGCTGCGGTCGCCGGCGGCGTGCGTCGGGTGAGCGGCCTCGGGCGAGGGGGTCACGCTGCGACCGGTTCCACGACCGCGCCGAGCGCCGCGGCCAGGGTGGCCACCTCGGCGTGGACGGCCGCCATCCCCGAACTGGCAGCGCTGGCCCGCGCGATCAGGACCACGTCGATGCCCGGCCGCCACGCCACCCGTACGGACGCTTCACGCAGCAGGCGCTTGGCGCGGTTGCGCGAGACCGCGTCACCGACCCGCTTGGAGGCGACCACGGCGATCCGCGGCACCGCGGTGGGGTCGTCGTTGTCGCGCACGTGGACCACCGACAGGTGGCCAGCACGGGACCGCCGTCCACGCAGGACAGCAGCGATGTCGCGACCGTGCCGCAGCCGGTCGACCGCAGCGAGCGGCGTCACCGACGGATCGGTGGCGCTCAGGCCGACAGCTTGGAACGACCGCGGCTGCGGCGCGACCTGACGATGGCGCGACCGGCGCGGGTCTGCATCCGTGCACGGAACCCGTGCTTGCGGGCGCGACGACGGTTGTTGGGCTGGAACGTGCGCTTCACGACCGGGACCTTCCGGGGACGGGCGAGGGTTGACGGACACACGGTGCGGTCGGGGTTCCCCGCCCGTATCGCGGCGCCGATCGGTCCGAACGGACGCTGCCGTTGGACGATCACAGGCGCGGCGGATCGGGGAGGTGACGAGGTGAGCAGGATCCACGACCGTCCCGGTGCACGAGACGTGCGGGTGAGCGTACCGAGCCACACCTCCGAGCGGCAACCGGCCCAGCGCGCGCCGAGCACGCATCGGGTGTGCGGTGGGTCGATCCGTACGCCGACGCGTTGCGGGCACCTCGCCCACGGGCTAGCGTCCCCCGCCGTCCGTCGTCACCTGCTGTGGTGCGTGCGGACCTTCCCCGCGCGGCAGATCGGGCGTGCTTCAGCACGTGCGACGTCCCCCACCTACCGTCATCCACAACTGTGGACGGTCCTGTGGACATCCCGTACTCGGGGTGCTCGGATCGAACGACGACAGGCGCCCCCGACAGGGGTCGGTGACGTCCACGGACGAGCGAGCGCCGGTCGACCGACCGCACCCCGCCGGGTGAGGTACCCACGACGACGGACCGGAGGCAGCGCGTGTCGCGACCCTCGA
>CAYSTY010000551.1:0-1785 GCA_964433685.1 uncultured Actinomycetota bacterium
CCGCGAACCCGACGATGTAGCCGAGGGTCGCGCCGCCGCTGGCGGCGAAGAACGGCAGCCCGACGGCCCCGAGCCCGAGGTAGAGCAGCGAGCCGGCCGTGGCGCGCTTCGCGCCGAGCGCGATCGCGCCGGCGAGCACCACCAGGGTCTGGCCGGTGATCGGGACCGGGTTGCCGGGCAGGTAGAAGAACAGCTGCGCCGAGCCGGCGATCGCCAGGGTGAACCCGATCGTCAGCAGGACGTCACGGACCCGGTCGCCCGGGATGACGTCGGTCAGGACGCGCGGCTGGGCGAAGCTGGGGCTCGTGCTGCTCACGGCGGTCTCCTCGGCTGAGCGGTGCGGCGGAGCGTAGGCGCCCGGTGTCCGCGTCCCGCAACCCCGACCGCCGGCGGTGGTCCGGATCGCGCTGCCTCCGACCAGCCGAACCCGGACCGGTGCGTCGGTCAGGCGGGCTGGAGGCGCTCGCCGGCGAGCTCGGCGACCTCGGCCAGGATCGCGGTGAGGTCGAAGTCCTTGGGGGTGAACACCGCTGCGACCCCCGCCTCGGTGAGCTTGCGTGCATCGTCGGCCGGGATGATCCCGCCCGCGACGACCGGCACGTCGTGCCCTTCGGCACGCAGCCCCTCGAGCACCTGCGGGATCAGCGCGAGGTGCGACCCCGACAGGATCGACAGGCCGACGATGTGGACGTCCTCGTCGACGGCGGCCCGGACGATCTGGCTCGGCGTCAGCCGGATGCCCTCGTAGATGACCTCCATGCCGAGGTCGCGGGCGCGGATGGCGACCTGCTCGGCGCCGTTGGAGTGCCCGTCGAGGCCCGGCTTGCCGACCAGGATGCGCAGGCGTCGGCCGAGGTGGGCTTCGACGGCGGCCACGCGGCGGCGGCCCTCGGCGAGCTTGTCGGCGAGGTCGCCCCCGCTGGCCATCGCCCGGTCCGACACGCCGGTCGGCCCCCGGTACTCGCCGAAGACCTCGCGCAGCACGTGCGACCACTCGCCGGTGGTGACCCCGGCCTTGGCGCAGCGGACGGAGGCCGCCATGAGGTTCTCGTCGGACGCCGCGACACGCGCCAGGTCCTCCAACGCCGCGGCGACCGCGGCGTCGTCCCGCGTCGTGCGCCACGCCTCGAGCCGGGCGATCTGTTCCACCTCGGCGGCGTCGTCGACCTTCAGGATCCCGCCCTCGGCGTCCACCAACGGCGAGGGTTCGGCGGTGGTGTAGGCGTTGACACCGACGACGGTCTGGGCGCCGGACTCGATGCGTCGCAGGCGTTCGGCGTTGGAACGGACGAGTTCGGACTTCATGAAGTCGACCGCCTCGACCGCGCCGCCGAGGGCGAGCACCTCGTCGAGCAGCGTCGTCGCACCGTCGACGAGCTCGGCGACCTTGCGGTCCATGACGACCGACCCCTCGAACAGGTCGTCGTTCTCGAGCAGGTCGGTCTCGAAGGCGAGCACCTGCTGCATCCGCAGGCTCAGCTGCTGGTCCCACGGGCGGGGCAGACCGAGCGCCTCGTTCCAAGCGGGCAGCTGGACGGCGCGGGCGCGCGCGTCCTTGGACAGCGTCACCCCGAGCATCTCGATCAGGATGCGGGTGATGTTGTTCTCGGGCTGCTGTTCGGTCAGACCGAGCGAGTTGACCTGCACGCCGTAGCGGAACCGGCGCATCTTGGGGTCCTCGACCCCGTACCGCTCGCGGGTGATGCGGTCCCACAGCTCGACGAAGGCGCGCATCTTGGCGACCTCCTCGACGAACCGGATGCCGGCGTTGACGAAGAACGAGAT
>CAYSTY010000552.1:0-1781 GCA_964433685.1 uncultured Actinomycetota bacterium
CGCCGACGACCGCGGCAGGGCCTGCGGCTACCAGCGCCCGCCACTGCGCTTCGTAGTCCGAGCTCCAGACGCCTCGGTCCATCACCTCGCGAGCACGGTCGAGCAGCGCAGGCTCGGCGACGACCTCCTCGGCGATGGCAGCGGCCAGCAGATCTCGGAAGCGGTCTGCCCGTGGCCGCCGCGCAACGACCTGGACGTCCATGCCGGCCGCTGACAGAAGCCGGAGCAGCGTCGAGGCTCGCGGGTCCTTCGATCCGGTCTCGTAAGCAGCCACCGCCGGACCGGAGGTGTCGGCTAGCTCTGCGAGGGCGCGCTGGGACAGGTTCCCGGCGCGACGGGCCGAGCGAAGCAGGTTCGACACGGACATGCGCCGACCTCCTGAACTACCAGGGCAGCTATCTGTACAGATAGCTTACCGTTCCGGCATCCGTCGTCGACGCAGCCAGGCGGCAGCTCGACGTTGTCATCTGTCGGCCGGGCGAGACCACTCGATGACCCCTTCCCGAGCGGTCGGGGGTTCACCGGCCGCCCGGCCGTGTGGAGACCGGGGTGATCGGTTCGCTGAGCGCAGCCATCACCTCCGGGGCGAACCACGTGATCCTGCCCCCGCGGCCACCGACCCGGAACCGTTCGAGCCAGCCCCGCTGGTCGAGGCGGCCGAGCAGGTTGCTCGCACCGGCGTTGGTCACGCCGAGGGCGTTCATGACCCGGCGTGTGGTGATGAACGGGTTGTCGAAGAGCAGCTCGACGACCTCAGTCGCCCGGCTCCGGTCGTCGGCGAGCTCCCGCCGGTACCGGGCCTGCAGGTCGATCAGCTGCTCCGCGCGCAACACCGCATCGTTGGCTTGGATCGCGACGCCGTCGAGGAAGAACCGGAGCCAGGCCTGGACCTCGCCGCGCTCACGCACCGCCTGCAGGTGATCGTAGTAGCCCTGACGGTTCCGTTCGAAGTACGGACTCAAGTAGAGCAGCGGTTCCGGAAGTTCACCGAGAGCGAGCAGGTACAGGACGATCACCAACCGTCCGAGACGGCCGTTGCCGTCCAGGAACGGGTGGATCGTCTCGAACTGGTAGTGGAGCAGCGCACAGGCCACGAGGGGCGGCACGCCGGGGTCGTCCTCGTTGAGGTAGCGCTCCCAGTCGGCCAACGATCCGAGCATCTCTGGATCGTGACGAGGAGGGACGAAGACGGCACGGTCGAGCAAGCAGCCCGGCGGCCCGATCCAGTTCTGGGAGGTACGGAACTCCCCCGGGCTCTTCTCCTCGCCCCGCACACCGGTCAGCAGTCGGGCGTGCATCGCCCGGACGACACGCAACGACAGCGGCAGGTCCGTCAGCATCTGCCGCCCGACCTCGAACGCGGCGATGTAGTTCTGGACCTCACGGATGTCGTGGTCGCTCGCGACCGTGTCGTCGGTCCCGGCCTGGAACACGTCGGTCAGGGACGCCTGCGTGCCCTCGATCTGGGAGCTGGCCAGCGCCTCCGTCGTGAGGTACGGCTGGACCAGCAGGTGCGGGTTCGGTAGCAGCCTGCCGGTCCCGGCAAGCCTCCCGAGCGCACGGTCCGCCGCGGACAACGACCGGGTCGTCGCAGGCTCGAGATCGAGGGAACGGGGCAACGTCGCCGGTACGAAGTAGTGGTAGCCGGTCGGGCCCGGCGCCCTGCGAAGTCGCCCGTACGGGTTCTCGACGTACGGCGAGATATCCACGACTATCCCAACTCGAATCGGGTTCCCGTTGGGAAAGAGTAGCTCCACCCAACGACCGTTGGGAGGAGGACC
>CAYSTY010000553.1:0-1779 GCA_964433685.1 uncultured Actinomycetota bacterium
CGTCTACCTCGCCCAGCCGCCGCTGTACCAGATCACCCACCCGACGCGGAAGAAGGAGGTCCACTACGCCTTCTCCGACCCCGAACGGGACGCGATCTTCGCCCAGATGCCGCAGGACAAGAAGATCGACGTCCAGCGCTTCAAGGGCCTCGGCGAGATGGACCCCGACCAGCTGTGGTCGACCACCATGGACCCCGAACGACGCACGCTCAAGATCGTGACCATGGAGGATGCGGCCGCCGCGGACGAGATGTTCAGCATCCTGATGGGTGACGACGTCCCCTCCCGCCGTGCCTTCATCCAGGCCAACGCCCGTTACGCGACCTTGGACGTCTGAGTGGTCCGCCCGCTGCTGTGGTTGCTCGGCGGGCTCGGCGTGCTCGTGCTCGCCGTGCTCGCCATCGCACCCGAGCTGCTCGGGGGTGCGCTGTTCTCCGCGCTCGGGCTGGCGCTCGTGGCGGCCGTGCCCGCCGTCCTCGTGGCGGTGCTGTTCGTCTCCAGCCGCCGCCGACGGGGGCTGCCGCCCCGCGGCAGCGCCGCCCCCACCCCGACACCCGCCCCGCCCCCACCCCCCGACCCCGCGCCCTCCCCTGCCCCCCACCCGACGGACGCCGACGGACGCCCGCCCGGCACCGACCGAGGAGCCTGAACCGTGGACCGCACGCTGCGCGCCGCGCTGGTCGCCGGAGCGATCGCCTTCGCCTCCGTGGCCGGCTTCGGTCTGCTGCTCGGCTTCCCGACGGCGGGCACGCTCATCACCGCGGTCGTGCTCACGGTGCTCGCTGCCGGCCTCATCCTCGCCGCCGCCCGCCGAGCGGAGACCTTCGAGTCGCCGACGCCACCGACGCCGGGGTTCCCCGGTGCACCCGACCGTGAGGACGGCAGCCCCTCGGACCCGACCGCTGCCGACCGCGACCCCGACGCCTGACGCCGCCGGCCACCGTCCTGCCTCTCGTCCTCGCTCCTCCTCGCCGCCCTCCACACCCGTCCTGACCGCAGGAGCCACCCGTGGCCGACGACCAGACCCCCACGCCCCCCGAGGGCTCGGACGCCCCGCTCGAGGGGGACGCGCCGCTGCCCGGCTCGCCCGAGCCGACCCCGGGCGACCCGGTCGCGCGTGCGGAGGACGGCACCCCCCTCGACCCCGGCGGCAACGTCCTCGCGGCACGGGTGGAGCCGGTGGTCATCGAGGACGAGATGCGCTCGTCCTACCTCGACTACGCGATGTCGGTCATCGTCGGCCGCGCCCTGCCGGACGTGCGTGACGGGATGAAGCCGGTCCACCGCCGCATCCTGTACTCGATGGACGAGTCGGGCCTGCGCCCCGACCGGCCGTACCGCAAGTGCGCCGCCGCCGTCGGCGAGGTGATGAAGAAGTACCACCCGCACGGTGACAGCTCGATCTACGACGCGCTGGTGCGCATGGCGCAGGACTTCTCGATCCGCTACGAGCTGGTCGACGGTCACGGCAACTTCGGTTCCATCGACGGCGACCCGGCTGCGGCCATGCGTTACACCGAGTCGCGCCTGTCGCGCCTGGCGATGGAGCTGCTGCGCGACATCGACGAGGAGACCGTCGACTTCGTCCCCAACTACGACGGGTACGAGGAGGAACCGACCGTCCTGCCGGCGCGGTTCCCGGCCCTGCTCGCCAACGGTGCCACCGGCATCGCGGTCGGGATGGCCACCAACATCCCGCCGCACAACCTGCGCGAGCTCGCCGACGCGACGATCGCGCTCATCGACGACCCGTCGCTGACCGCCACCGACCTGATGCGC
>CAYSTY010000554.1:0-1779 GCA_964433685.1 uncultured Actinomycetota bacterium
CATCCACGGACGGAACACGCCATGCGCGCCATGATCGTCGACGACTCGAGGGCCACCCGGGCCATCCTCGGCCGGATCCTCGGCGAGATCGGCTTCGAGGTCGTCCAGGCCGCCGACGGCGAGCAGGCGCTCGTCGCGCTCGGGGAGAACCCCGACCTCCAGCTCGTCCTCGTCGACTGGAACATGCCGGTCATGGACGGGCTCAGCTTCGTGCGTGCCGTCCGCGCGGACCGCACCTACGACGGCGTGCGTCTGATCATGGTGACCACCGAGTCGGACGTGGACCGCATGGTCGCGGCGCTCGAGGCCGGCGCCGACGAGTACGCGATGAAGCCGTTCACCGCCGCCGTCATCCGCGAGAAGCTCGAGCTGCTCGGCGTGCCAGCGGGCGGGGGCGCGTCGTGACGCGCATCCGCGTGCTCGTCGTCGACGATGCGGTGGTGGTCCGCAGGATCGTCACCGACGCGCTCGCCGCCGATCCGGACATCGAGGTGGTGGGGACCGCACCGAACGGCCGCATCGCGCTGGCCAAGATCCCCCAGCTCAACCCGGACGTGGTCACCCTCGACGTCGAGATGCCCGAGATGGACGGCATCGAGACCCTCACCGAGCTGCGGAGGCTCCACCCACGCTTGCCCGTGATCATGTTCTCCACCCTCACCGAACGGGGCGCGAGCACGACGATGGAAGCGCTGCTGCGCGGCGCCAACGACTACGTCACCAAGCCGGCCAACGTCGGTTCGGTCGCCGAGGCCCAGCTGCGCATCCGCGAGGCGCTCATCCCGCGGGTGCACGCGCTCGCCGGACGCGCCCCCACGACGACCCGGCGCGCCCCAGCAACGACCGTGTCGGCGACGACCACCCGATCCGCCGGGCCGCGCGCCCGGACGGTCCGGTCACGCCCGCTCGAGCGGGTCGACGCGGTCGTGATCGGTGTCTCCACCGGAGGCCCGAACGCGCTCGCGGAGGTCGTGCCCGCCCTGCCGGCCGACCTCGCCGTCCCGGTCTACATCGTCCAGCACATGCCGCCGATGTTCACCCGACTCCTCGCCGATCGTCTCGACGCGACCAGTGGGCTCGAGGTCCGGGAAGCGGTCGACGGTGAGGTGATCGGTGCCGGCCAGGTCCGCATCGCGCCGGGGGACCGCCACCTCGAGACCCGACGCGTCGGGACCCAGGTGCGCACCGTCCTGACCGAGGGGCCGCTGGAGAACTCCTGTCGGCCGGCCGCCGACGTGCTGTTCCGCACCGCCGCCGCCACCTACGGCCCGCACACGCTGGCGGTCGTGATGACGGGCATGGGCAGCGACGGCAAACGCGGCGCCGAACACGTCCACGAGGTCGGCGGCCACGTCCTCGTCCAGGACGAGGCCACCAGCGTCGTGTGGGGCATGCCCGGCGCCGTGGCCGAGGCCGGTCTGGCGGACGAGGTCCTGCCGCTGTCGGCGCTCGCGCCCACCATCACCGGACGCGTCGAGGTCGCCCGTGGCGCGCCCGTCGGGGCGACGTCGACGGGGGAGGTGCGACCGTGACGGCCGCCACCACGACCCTCAACGCCGCCGATCTGGTCTTCCTGCGCGAGATGATCCGGGAACGTTCCGCCATCGTGCTCGACGAGTCCAAGGGCTACCTGATCGAGTCGCGGCTCGGCCCGGTGGCGCGCAGGAACGGCCTCGGCAACCTCACCGATCTGGTCGCCAAGCTCCGCCGGGAGCGCACCGGACCGCTGGCCGAGCTGGTCGTCGACGCGATGACCACCAACGAGACCACCTTCTTCCG
>CAYSTY010000555.1:0-1761 GCA_964433685.1 uncultured Actinomycetota bacterium
TCTCGGTGTGCATGGCGGGCGCGACGACCAGGGGGCAGGTCGCCGCCAGCAACGTGGTGGTCAGCAGGTCGTCGGCGAGCCCGCCGGCGAGCTTGGCCAGCACGTGCGCGGTGGCCGGGTAGATCAGCGCGACGTCGGCGGCACGACCGAGCGCGACGTGGGTCTCCCCGGGGATGTCCTCCCAGACCTCGCGACGCACGCGCCGGCCGGTCAGCCCCTCGAAGGTGGCCGCGCCGACGAACCGTTCAGCGCCAGCGGTCAGCACGGTGTCGACGGTCGCACCGGCGTGCACGAGCTGGCGCGCGACGAGCGCCGCCTTGTACGCGGCGATGCCACCGGTGACCCCGAGCAGGACCCGGACGTCACGCAGGTCGGTCACGGTGGGCTCAGGCGCCGAGGTCGTCGTCCCCGCCGATGAAGCCGAGCGGGTCCTCCGAACCGGCGTCCTCCGAGGGCTCGACGCCCTCGATCTTGGCCTGGGCGATCTCCTCGAGGGCGATCGACAGCGGCTTGTTCGACGGCACCGAGACCAGCGGGGGCACGTGGGTGCCGAGCCCCTCACCGAGCTGGGCGTAGTAGCCGTTGATCTCTCGCGCGCGCTGGGCCGCGAGGTGCACCAGGTGGAACTTGCTGTCCACCTTGTCCATCAGGTCGTCGATGCGGGCGATGACCGGTCCTTCCAGGTTCCGCCACGTGCGGACACGGGCGTTCGAGGGCACGAGAGGACGCGCCGTGGGCGCGTGGGATCGTGCGTCACGGTACCGGGGCCGTGACGGGTCGTCAGCTACCGTGCGGCGCATCGCGGCCGACGGGTCGCCCTGGGCCGGTGGCACCGGACCCGCCGCGTCGCGGTGAACGGAGGGTCGGTGAGCAACCTCGGGCAACTGCTCCCGTTCGTGCTGGTCGGTGGCATCGCGGTGGTCGTCGCGGTCCTGTTCTACCGCCGCCACCGAGCCATCGAGGAGGGGTTCGCGCGGCTGCTCGCTCGCGACGGGCTCGTCCCGACCCAGACCCCGTGCGGCCTCGGGGCGCGGGAACTCGCGACGAGGTTCGACGCCACGCCGCGGGGGGACCGTCGCTACGGGGTGCGCTACGGCGTGCAGGGGCCCGCTCGGGCCGAGCTCGCCGGCGCAGCCACGACGGTCGAGGTGGCCGCGTTCCAGTGGTGGTACGAGGTCCGGGTGCAGACCAACAAGTCCACCTCCTACCAACGTCGGACCACGACGGTGGCGATGGTGCGGCTCCCGGTCGTGGTGCCCGGGTTCATCCGTCTGCGCCCCGAGGGGCTGCTCGGACGGGTCGGCCTGCGACGCGCCGACCAGCAGCTCGAGTCCGACGAGTTCAACCGCCGCTTCCACGTGCGTGGTTCGGATCCGACGTTGAACCTGCGGTTCCTCGACGCGGCGATGCAGCACCGGCTGCTCACCTCGATGACGGGCCGCACCATCCACCTCGAGCGGGACCTGCTCGTGCTCGGCGGTGCCCCCGACCACCGCGACACCACGCTGCCGGGTCCGATCGCCGAGCTGCCCGCCGTCGGCCAGGATGCGCTGACGCTGTTGCGGAGCGTCCCGGCGCAGCTGTGGCGCGTGGCCGACGCTGTCGGCGGCGACCAAGGTCCGAACTGATGGAGGGGCTGGTCGTCGCCCTGGGCATCGTGGCGCTCGTCGCGCTGTGGGTGGTCGTCGCCTACAACCGGTTCGTCGCCCAGCGCGCCAGCATGGACGCCTCGTGGGCGGGGATCGACGTCGAGCTGCAGCG
>CAYSTY010000556.1:0-1759 GCA_964433685.1 uncultured Actinomycetota bacterium
CGGTGTAGCCGCTGAAGTCGGCGTAGATCTGGACCGCGTAGCCGTAGACCGCGATCAGGACCTCACCGGCGCTGAACTGACCGGGGCTGGCGAAGACCGGGTCGACCAGGTTCGCGCCCAACGCGCTGGCGATCACCACCTTCTTGAACAACCCACCGAGGATCAGACCGGCGGCGGTCACCGCCGGGATGGCGCGCGGATCGCGCGGGCTCGCCAACTGCGGCAGGAACTCACGCCCGCGCACGATCGGCCCTGCGACCAGCTGGGGGAAGAACGACAGGTAGACGAAGACGTCCAGCGTGGGCGCCGCGTCGTCGAGGTCGCGGCGGTAGACGTCGATGACGTAGCTCATCGCCTGGAAGGTCAGGAACGAGATCCCGACCGGCAGCACGATCTCCAGCAGCGGCAGCGGCGGGGTGATGCCGACCTCGCCGAGGGCGTTGCGGGCCGAGGCCACGAAGAACCCGTAGTACTTGAACCACGACAGCACGGCGAGGTTCGCCGTGACGCCGGTGGCCAACCACGTCCGGCGCCGCCGGTCGTCGTCGGTCCCCGCGATGGCTCGTGCCACCACCTGGTTGACGGCGCTCGACCCGATCAGCAACGCGACGTAGCGCCAGTCCCAGGCGCCGTAGAAGACGTAGCTCGCGGCCAGGACGAACCACTTCCACGCCGTGCGGCGCGGCATGAGCAGCCAGCTGACGGTCAGCACGACCACGAAGAACAGCGCGAACTCGACCGAGGGGAACAGCAACGCGGTGCCTCGCGGTCAGGCGTCGTCGGACGCGTCGTCGTCCTGGTCGGCCTCGTCGTCCTCGTCGTCGTCCGGCGGTGGGCACGCGGCCGGGTCGTCCGCGCCCGGTGCGGGCGTGGGCGGGGTCGAACCGGCGAGGTTGCCCTCACCGATCGGTGGCGGCTCGATGCCCTGGCCGCAGGTCGGACGGCCCGGCCACTCGGTCTCCTCGGCACCCGGTGCGGCGTTCGGGTCGGCGGTGCGCGCCGGTGGCGGCACGTCGGCGGCCTTCAGCTCGGTGTCGCCGGCGGTGAGCACCGACTCGGAGTAGCTGTTGCCGGCGTTCCACAGCAGCCAGCCCTCGATACCGTTGTCGTAGGTCGCGTCGATCTGCGCCTGCAGCCGCGCGGGGGAGTGACTGCGGCCCATCCACGGTGCGGCGAAATCCTCCAGCCACGGGCGGATCTGGGCGTGCAGGCCCTGGACGCGCATCTGGGCCTCCTGCATCGCGTTCCACACCGTCTCGTAGGGGTGGTCGACCGGGTGGGGCTGGAGGCCGTAGTTGCCCGGCGCGTAGTGCGAGGGGTAGACCATCGGGGAGATGAAGTCGACGTGCTCGGCGATGCGCTCCATGACCTGGCCGGTGCCCTGCGCGTCCCAGGTGAAGTCGTAGGTCACCAGGCCGAACAGGTCGGCGGAGACCAGGCCCCCCGCGTCGTGGACCTGTTCGGTGGCGCGGGCGAGGAAGTCGACGATCTGGTCCGGGTGCCGCCACTCCTCCCGGGGACGGTCATCGGGCACACCGGGCAGCGCGATGTCCTGCGTGTTCCCGTCGCCGCCGTTCGGGAAGCGGATGTAGTCGAACTGCACCTCGAGGAAGCCCGCCTCGACCGCGGCGATCCCGACGTCGATGCACCACTGGCCCGCCTCGTCGGCGTAGGGGTTGAGCCAGGAGAAGTCCTTGTTGCCGCGCCACGCCTCGCCGGTGTCGCCCTCCTGCACGGCGAGCTCGGGGTGGGCCTGGGC
>CAYSTY010000557.1:0-1757 GCA_964433685.1 uncultured Actinomycetota bacterium
ATGAACCTCGGCGACGTGCAGAACGGCGTCACGCTCTGGGACTGCGACGATCAGGCGGATGTCGACGCGGAGGCCCCGGCGACGTGGAAGCCCTGCGTCGAGCTGGACTGCGGCGACATGGTGACGGTCACGCCGTACGCCATCCCGGCCTGCGGCAAGTTCTCGACCTTCACGCAGCTCTCCGACCCGGAGCTGGTCGACGACTTCATCAACAAGCTGGGCATCTACTACGCCCGGCTCGCCGAGCAGGCGCTCATCGACAAGGTGCGCGCGGACAACACCCTGCTCACCTACAACCCAGCGGGGCACGGTCTGCTCTCGCAGGTGCAGGGTTCGCTGTCGAGCCTCTCGGCAATCGCGGGCTACACCCGACGCCTCGGGTGGGACGACTACACGCTGTACCTGCCTCCGGGCATGATTACGGCGATGGTGGCGGACGAGCATCGTCGCGGCTTCTCGCGCGGTGCGACCCGCGAGGCGATCATCGCGCAGATCCGCGCACTCGGCGTCGGCAACGTCGTCGAGATGATCGATCTCGACACGACCGCCGAGGTCGACCTGCTCACCGCAGCGGGCGTGTTCATCGATCCCGGTGCCACGGTGGCGCTCGACCTCTGTGCGCTGCCGGAGACGTGGACGATGCACCTTGTCCCGACCGGGGCATACGTGCGTGGCGAGAGCACGCTCGTCGAGGCTGGCTTCCAGCGGGATGCCGACCTCATCCGACAGAACATGGTGCAGTACTTCTTCGAGGGACACGAGTTCATCGAGAAGCGCGACCCGCAGGTTCCGGGCTGGACGATCGAGCTGGGCGGCGCGGCGACGGGCGGTGCCTCGGCACTGGTCGAGCCGGAGCAGTGCGGCGAGGTCGTTACTCCCTGACCCTGACGGCTAGGTTCCAGCGCCCCTCGCAGGTGGGTTTCACGACCTGCTTGCGGGGGGCGTTCGTGTAGAAGGAGACGAGAGACATGACGACCGCCATCCAGCTTCCCAGCCTCGCCCCGGTCAGGGGCGGCATCGCGTCGGTCATGCAGCCGATCCCGGTGTCGTACGAGCAGTGGCGCGCAGGCGTCCGCGTGTGGCGCGCAACGGGCGGCGGGGAGACCTTCGTCCAGCCCGGCTTCTGCCAGCCCGAGGAGGTCGACGACAAGCCCTTCAGCGATCTGGAGCAGGACGAGGTTCCGTTCCTCCCGTTCATGGTCGGCGGCACCGCGATGTGCGCTCCCGGTGAGACCGAGCTGGACGACACGGTGATGGCCGAGGCTCGACGTGCGCTGGCCGACAACGCAGCCGACCTGACGATGGGCCAGATGTGGCTCGGCGATGCGGGCACGGGCGGGCAGGTCAACCCCCTGTTCATCGACGGCATCTCCGATGTTACGCCGTCTGGAGGCGGCCCGGTCGAATCGGTAGACGCGCTGCTCGACGCGGCGTGCTCCGACGTGTCTGGAGACCACTTCTTCTTCGCTCACCGGGCACATCTCGCTCGGTACAAGAAGGATCTCGACCTGACGTGGGATGACGCTGCTGGCGTCTACCGATACGGTCAGTGGGCCTTCGCCTTCGAGTGCGACGGCATTGGTGACGCAGACCTGATCCTCGCCCCGCGTCCGTACATGGGCGAGGGGCCGGAGCAGGTCGTCGATCATCTCGTCGCCCGCCAGAACTCCCGCATGGTGGTCATCGAGCGGCTGATGATCCTCGCCTACCACCCTGTCGGCGCATACCGGACAACCGTGACGTTCGCCTGATCGGCG
>CAYSTY010000558.1:0-1756 GCA_964433685.1 uncultured Actinomycetota bacterium
AGGAACCGGACCCGGTGGTCCTGCCACGGGGCGAGGTGGGTGTCGGCGATGTGCAGGATCCGGACCCGGCCGGGGCGTCGCAGCGCGCCGGGCAGGACGTGGTGGGCGATGCGGTACCACCTCGGCTCGACGAGGGTCGCGTAGGCCCCCAGCGCGGCACCCACACCGACCGTCCCCGCGAGCCCACGCAACACCCGGTTCACGGGGCCCCGTCCGGCGCGGCGTCACCCCCGCGGCCACCACCGGGCTCGCCGCCGCCACCACCGGGCTCGCCACCACCACCACCACCGCCACCACCCGGCGTGGGCGGCGGGCTCGGGGTGGACGGTGGGCTCGGGGTCGCAGGCGGGCTCGGGGTCGCTGGCGGGAGCGGCGCGCCGCCGTCGCCACCGTCACCGCCGTCACCGCCGCCGTCGCCGCTCGACGCAGCCACGCCGACCTCGACCACCACGATCGAGACGGCGGGGTCGTTCGGGGGCAGCGAGCTCCCCGCCGCGGGGGACTGGCCGACGATCCGACCGACCAGGCCCGGATCGGTCACCTCGACGTCGACGCGGTTGACGCCGTAGCCCGCCGCCTGCAGCACCGAGACGGCCTGGTCGAGGGTGAGCCCGACCACGTCGGGGACGTCGGGGACCTGACCGGTGCCGTCCGAGACCTCGAGGGTGATCTGCGAGCCGAGCGGCACCCGCGAGCCGGCCGTGGGTGTCTGGCGCAGGAACGTGCCCGCCGACCGGTGATCTTCGACCTGGCTGACCCGGAGGCGGAACCCGGCCGCGAGCGCGATCTCCTCGGCTTCGGCGACCGAGGACGCGCGGAGGACGTTCGGGACCGGTGCGGTCGGCAGCGGGCCCGGGTTCGGGAAGTTCTGCGGTTCGAAGCGCTGCACCGCCTCGCGCATGTAGGCGGCCCACATCGGGGCGGGGATGGTCCCGCCGAACACCCGCGGCCGGTAGGTGCCGGCGATGGTCACGTTCTCGAGGGTGCGCGCGTTCGGCTCCGGGCAGACCCACACCTCACCCGACTGGAAGGTGTCGTTCTCCCCGGTGCCGCAGACCTCGCGTGCCGCCGCCTCGGTCTCGAAGGCGAGCGTGCCGTTGTCGTACCCGATCCACGCGGCGGTGGCGAGCTGCTTGACGTAGCCGACGAACCAGGCGTCGACGTAGCTGTTGGTCGTCCCGGTCTTGCCACGCGTCGGCCAACGGCCGAGGTTCGCCACCGGTGCGGTCCCACCCGCCCGGACGGGGCCGGCCATCATGTCGACGACCCGGTCCACGACCTCCTCGTCCACGACCCGTTCGCAGTTCGGCTGGTGCTCCCACAGCACCTCGCCTTCGGCGTCCTCGATGCGGGTGATGGGGAACGGGTCGCAGTGCACGCCGCGGTTGGCGAGGGTCGCGTAGCCGGAGGCCATCGCGAGCGGGGTGATCTCGGTCGCCCCGAGGGACAGCGGGCAGACGAGGTCGCGTTCGGGGACCGCGTAGCCCGTCAGCCGCTCGGCCATGTCACCGACCGTCGGCGGCCCGATGTCGGCGATGAGGTTGGCCATGTAGACGTTCGAGGAGCGGGCCACCGCGCCGTACATGTCGAGCACGCCGTTGCCGCCGGAGTTGTTGACCCGCCACAACCCGCCGTCGGTGCCGGGGCAGCCCTCGATCCGAGCCGGGCCGGTGGCGTCCATCGTCAGCGCCGGCGACACCCCGTCCTCGAGCGCCGCCGCCACCAGGAACGGCTTGAACGCCGAGCCGGGCTGCCG
>CAYSTY010000559.1:0-1750 GCA_964433685.1 uncultured Actinomycetota bacterium
AGGAGCTGGGCGGTCGCCCGAACGCACGACGCGGGCTACGAGCCCGCGTGGACCCCCGAGCCTACCAGCGGCGGCGGGAGGCCGCACCCGCCCCCTCGCGCCCCCCTACACCACCACCGGGGCGCCCTCGCCGCGTTCGGCGCGGATCTGTTCGGCCATCTCGGTGGCGTAGTGGACCATCGCCTCGACGATGTCCTCCTCGCGCACGGTGGCGATGCGTTCGCCCTTCTTGATGATGTCGCCCTTGCCGTTGCCGGCGGCGACGCCGAGGTCGGCCTCGCGGGCCTCCCCCGGTCCGTTCACCACGCACCCCATCACCGCGACGCGCAACGGGGCGTCGAGCCCCTCGAGGCCCTTCTGGACCTGCTCGGCGAGGGTCCACACGTCGACCTGGGCGCGCCCGCACGACGGGCAGGACACCACGTCGAGGCCGCGTTCGCGCAGGTGGAGCGACTCGAGGATGGCGATACCGGCCTTGACCTCCTCGACGGGGTCGGCCGACAGCGACACGCGGATGGTGTCGCCGATGCCCTCGGCGAGCAGCGCGCCGATGCCGACGGCCGACTTGATCGAGCCGGTCTTGAGCGGGCCGGCCTCGGTGACGCCGAGGTGGAGCGGGTAGTCGCAACTGGCGGCCAGGAGCCGGTAGGTCTGGATCATCACCCACGGGTCGGAGTGCTTGACCGAGATCTTGGTGTTGCCGAACCCGACGTCCTCGAGGAGCTTGACCTCGTTGAGGGCCGATTCGACCATCGCCTCGGGGGTGGCGCGTCCGCCGTACTTGGCGAGGATGTCGTCCTCGAGGCTGCCGCCGTTGACGCCGATGCGGATGGCGACGCCGGCCTCGTCGGCGAGCTGGCCGAGCAGCGCCACCTTGTCGTGCTTCTTGATGTTGCCGGGGTTGATGCGCACGGCGGCGCACCCGGCCTCGATCGCCAGCACGGCGTACTTCCACTGGAAGTGGATGTCGGCCACGAGCGGGATGCGACTGTGCGCGGCGAGGTACGGCAGCGCTTCGGCGTCCTCGCGGCGCGGCACGGCGACCCGGACGAGGTCGGCACCGGCCGCCTGGCAGGCAGCGATGGCCTGGAGGGTGGTGTCGGCCTCGTGGGTGGGTGTCACGACCATCGTCTGCACGGTGATGGGCGCGTCCCCACCGACCTCGATGGGTCCGACCTTGATCGTCCGGCTCCTGCGCCGATGCGGGCCGGGCATCTGGTACGGGTCGACCGCTTCGGGGGTCGTCGGGAGCAGGGGCAACGTGCCGGACACGTCGGGCCTCTCTGGGTGGGGGGTCACAGCCGGATCGGCTGGGTGATGTCGAGGTAGAGCAGGGTGACGAAGACGAAGCCGAGCACCACGAGCACCGGGACAGCGACCGCGGCGATCGCGCGCGGATCCACGGTGAAGTCGGCAGCCCGACCACGCGCGCTCCGAACCGCGTTCACGGCGCGTTCGATGCCGAGGACGGCGAGGTGCCCACCGTCGAGCGGCGGCAGCGGCAGCAGGTTGAAGATGCCGATGAAGACGTTGATGGAGGCCACCAGCAGCAGCAGGGTGCCGATCCCGAAGGCGGCGGCCTGCCCGGCGATGCCGGCGGCCCCGACCAGGGAGACCGCCCCCTGGACGTCGCGCTCGGCCCCGCCCGTGGCCTGGGTGAGCAGACCCGCGAGCCCCTCGGGGCCGAAGACGCGTCCGATCGCCACGAAGGTCTGCTCGACCTGGGTGACGAAGCCCACCTGTCCGGTGA
>CAYSTY010000560.1:0-1740 GCA_964433685.1 uncultured Actinomycetota bacterium
CCCTCCACCTGACGACCCTCCCCGAGCCCCTCGGAGGCGGTGCCGGCCGCCTCCAGCGATGCCCAGTTGGTCTCCTCGGTGTCGTCGATGAGCGCGTCGAGGTTCACCCCGTCCCCGGCCGCGGTGGCGCCGTTCGCGACGGAGGCGAGGTTGCGGCGCACGGGCACGCGCACGGTGCGTTCGCCCGGCTCGACGGTGAAGGTGAACCGGGTCGCACCGAAGCCGTCGGCGCGCAGGAGGCCGGTGTAGGTGCCCGGCGCGAACCGCTCCGACGCCGGCGTGTCGGTGTCCGGATCGGTGTCCACCACGGGCGAGGTACGCGCCTCGTAGTCACCGATGAACACCTCGAAGACGCTGGGGACGCCGCTGCCGGTGTCGGCCGGTTCGAAGGTCACGGTGGCGTGGTCGTCGCGCAGTGGCGAGGTCCAGCCGGGGACGGGGTCGCGGTCGTCCGCACCCGTGGTCGATGCGGTCGCACCGAAGCCGCGGGCGGCGAACACGTCCCACAAGGTGGCCTGGTTCTCCCCGTCGAAGCGCAGCAGGTCGGCGGCGAGCATCGCGTCCCGCGAGTCGAGCATGGACGGCGACGCCGGCTGCAGGAGCAAACCGTCGAACATCAGCTGGGCCCAGCGCCGGTTGCCGGGGCAGGCGTGCGCTGGCCGTTCCCCGAGCGCGCACGAACGCTGGAGCTCGGCGTCGCCGGACGGGAACCGGTCGTCGTGGTCGTCGTTCAGTGCCTCGCTGATGTCGAAGTTGACCGCGCTCCAGATCTCGCCGTCGGCGTGCGGGCTGCTGACCCCGTTGCCGTCGTACTCGAGGTCGGCGTAGGTCAGCGGGCTGTCGTTCATCGCGTGGTTGCGGATGCCGCGCTCGAGGTTGCCGGTCGTGTACGGCCCGAGCGCGTAGGGGTTGGCGTCCGGCGCGGCCCGCAGCGAGAACCCGCGGAAGTACTCGGCGAAGGCCAGGTCCGACCACGACTCGGTCTGCCCCTGGGTGGCACCGAGGGTGGTGTCGGGGCCCGCGGTCATGCGACCGGAGATGGCGTGGGCGTACTCGTGGGCGACGATCGCCATGTCGTAGGCACCGTCGGTGCAGGTGCCGTAGAAGGCCGCCGGCAACGGCTGCCACAGGTACTGGTTGGTGATCCCCGGGATCCCGTCGGGCAGCGTGATCTGGTTGGCGTTGTCGCGACCGTTGAACGTCAGCCGGCCCGCCTGGGCCGAACCGATCTCCGGGTCGTTCTCACGCTCGGGTCCGGTGTTGCCGAAGTTGTGCTTCTGGAGGTTGGCGTTCACCTCCGTGAAGCCGAGGTGGTAGCTCCAGTCGTGCATGCGGTTGTGCATCACGAACAGGTTCGTGGTCGCCGCGTCCTCGTCGTTGCCGGTCAGGAACGTGGTGGGGTCGCACCCCGACCGGTTCCAGCGGTCCTCCCAGACGTAGTCGTACTGCCGCGTCAGGCTGACCGGTCGCTGGAAGACGGTGTCGGGCGTCAGGAAACTGACGTTGGAGATGGCGGTCGTGGCGTTGTTGCCGTCGGTGGTGAAGCTCGGCAGCCCGCCGAGGGCGTTGGCGTCCCACGGCAGACGCGAGGCGAGGTTCGACTGCGTCCGTTCGCAGGACGGGTCGTCGCCGAGCCAGCACCACAGCTCACGCACGTCCGCGGACGGGTCGGGGCTCGTGACGAAGTTCGGGTTGGTCGGGAACACCCGCCAGGTCGGGTCGGTGAAGGTGGCGCCGCCG
>CAYSTY010000561.1:0-1737 GCA_964433685.1 uncultured Actinomycetota bacterium
GCACTCGACCGTGGTGGTCTTGCCCGCACCGTTGCGGCCGAGGATCCCGAAGATCTCGCCCCGTTCGACGCAGAAGCTGACGTCGTCGACGGCGACGGTGTCGCCGTAGGTCCTGCGGAGGTGCTCGACCTCGATGACCGGCATCTGTGCCTCCTGGTGGTCGACGCCGGGGGTCCCGACGCATCACCGAGGACGCTACGGAGGGTCGGACGGCGCCTCGCGTGCCGGTCGTCACCGCCTCGCACCGTGACCTCTGGCACGGTCGGTCCGTCGACCTCACCCCTAGGGTGGCGGCATGGATGAACGCAGGTTGGAGGCCTGGGGCAGCGGTCTGCTGCTGATCGTGGCGCTGATGGTGGGCGGCCTCGTCCTGGCCGCGCAGCGGGCCGGCGCCGCGCCGACCCTCGGCCCCCCGTGGCTGTGGTGGGCGTGCTACCTCGGGTTCCTCGCGGCGGCCGTGCTGGCGTTCTGGCCGAACGTGGTGCGCTGGTTGTCCCCACCCGTCTGCGTCGCCGCGATGGCGGCCTTCGCGGCGGCCTGCGTGCTGACGGGCCCGCAGGGCTGGACCCCGATCCTGCTGGTGTTCAGCGCGAGCATCGCCGCCCACCTGGTGTCACGACGCGCCGTCGCCGGGCTGATCGCCACCAACAGCGCCGTGTTGCTGGCCTTCGTGCCGGTCCACGGCATGCCCGTCGGTGAAGCTGTCGCGTTCGCCGCGATGTACGGGGTCCTGCAGGCGCTGTCGGTGTGGGCGGTGTTGCTCCAGCGCAGCGAAGCGGACGCGCGGCAGCGGCTGGCGGTGGTCAACACCGAGCTGCGCGCCGCCACCGCCCTGCTCGCCGAATCGAGCCGTTCAGCCGAGCGGCTGCGCATCTCGCGCGACCTCCACGACGTCGTCGGTCACCAGCTGACCGCGCTGGCGCTCGAGTTGGAGGTCGCCGCCCACAAGAGCACCGGGCCGGCGGCGGCGCACGTCGCTCGCGCCCGGGGGCTCGCCAAGGAGCTGCTCGGTGACGTACGGGCCGCCGTGGGCGAGCTGCGCGACCGCCCCGCCGAGCTCACCGACGCGCTGCGCGAGGTGGTCGCCGACCTGCCGCGTCCGCGCATCCACCTCGACGTGGACGAGGACCTGATCGTGGACGCGGACCGCGTGGCGACGCTGGTCCGTTGCGTCCAGGAGGTGGTGACCAACACGATCCGCCACGCGCAGGCCGACCGCCTGGAGATCGAGGTCCGTGCCGGGGAGGACGGCGAGGTGGTGCTGACCGCCGTCGACGACGGGGTCGGGACGAGCGCCCTCGCGCTCGGCAACGGGCTGACGGGCCTGCGCGAACGGGTCGATCAGCTGGGCGGGACCGTCCGCTTCCAGGGGCGGCCGGGCTTCCGCGTCGACGTGGTGCTCCCGGAGCCGGCCGGGGCAGGTCCGTCCGCAGCCGCTGACGCCTCCGCCGTCTCCGTCCCTGCACCGTGATCCGCGTCACCATCGTCGACGACCAGACGCTCGTCCGCGCCGGGTTGCGGAGCCTGCTCGAGCTCGCCGAAGAGGTCGAGGTCATCGACGAGGCCGGCGACGGCGACGAAGCGCTGGCGTCGGTGGCGGCCGACCCGCCCGACGTGCTGCTGCTCGACCTGCGGATGCCGCGACGGGACGGCATCGCGACCCTCGAGGAGCTGCGCGCCCGCGGCAGCGACGTCCCCGTGCTGGTGCTGACCACCTTCGACGACGACGAGCTCGTG
>CAYSTY010000562.1:0-1733 GCA_964433685.1 uncultured Actinomycetota bacterium
GGCGTCCGCGACGTCACCCGTGGGCAGGTCGAGGTCCTCGGCCTGCGCGAGCGGCACGGCCGGATCCTGCGCGCCCTGCGACGCGGACGCGAGCGACGCCGTGAGCCCGAGCAGGAGCGCGGGCAGCACGAGCACGACGAGGAGGCGGCGCAGCGCCGCGAGCGAGGGAGCCATGGCGCCGGAGGGTACCGCCGGACGGCCACCGCCCCCGCCGCCACCTCGCCGCAGCCACCTCGCCGCCATCACCCCGCCGCCGCCACCTCGCCCCCGCCGCCACCTCGCCGTCGGGATCGCCGTCGGGGGTGGGGGTCGTCCGTCTCGGGCGCGGGCGAACGTCGCGGTGCGCGACGCCTACGCTCGCGGACCTATGTCTCCCTCACTCCCGCACGGTCTGGACCGGCTGCTGCCGGCCAACGTCGTCATCGTCACGGGCAAGGGCGGTGTCGGCAAGACCACCGTGGCCGCCTCGCTGGCGATGGTCGGGGCTGCCTCGGGTCGGCGCACGCTCCTGGTCGAGGTGGAGGGCCGTCAGGGCTTGCACCGCACCTTCGGGACGGGAGCCTGGGACTACACCGAACGTGAGTTCCGCGCCGGGCTGTGGGGCGCCGCGATCGACCCGGCCGACGCGGTGTACGAGTACCTCGAGATGTTCTACGGGCTCAAGCGGGTCCAGTGGCTGATGGAGCGCTCGAACGCGCTCGACTTCGTCACCACCGCGGCGCCGGGACTGCGTGACCTGCTGCTCATCGGCAAGATCTACGAGATCGAGTCGCGCCGCCGCGACGACGGCCGACGCCAGTACGACCTCATCGTCGTGGACGCGCCGCCGACGGGCCGGATCGTGCCGTTCCTCGAGGCACCGGAGGGCGTGACCGAGATCGTCCGCGTCGGCCCCATCAAGCGCCAGGCGGGCCAGATCCGCGACATGCTCCAGAACCCGGCGCGGGTGCAGGCCATCGTGGTCACCCTCCTCGAGGAGATGCCGGTCCGCGAGACCATCGAGGGCGTCCAGGCCCTCCGCGCAGCCGGCCTGAACGTCGGCCCGGTGGTCGCCAACCAGGTGATCCGCCCGCGCCTGGACGACGACGGGCTCGCGGCGCTCAGCCGGCTCGGCGCCGAGGGTCTGCGCAGCCGCGCCGACGAGGCCGGCGCGTCGATGTCCGGTCGCACCGCGGAGCTCGCCGTCCAGCTCGCGACCGACCACCACGCGCGCCTCGGTCAGCAGGCCGAACTGCGCGCCGAGGTCGAGAACCGCACCGGCGGCGGCGTGCTGTGCCTGCCCCAGCTGACCGGCGCCACCTTCGACGTGCGCGACCTCGAGGTCCTCGCCGACGCGCTCGCCCTGCAGGTCGGCGAGCCCGGCCCGCTCGCCGAGGAGCTGCTCGACGGCATCCTCGACGGCGACGGGGTGTCCGACGTGGGAGGTCACGCGTGAGCGCCGCGACCCCCCCAACCCCCCCGGCCCCCGCGGCACCCACGACCTCCGCGAACGGGAACGGGTCCGCGAAGGGGATCGGGCCGGCCATCACCGGCGCCCGGGTCCTGGTCACCACCGGGGCGGGCGGCGTCGGCAAGACCACGACCGCGGCCGCGATCGGCGTGGCGGCCGCGCGTGCCGGCCGACGCGTGCTGGTGCTGACCATCGACCCGGCACGACGTCTGGCACAGGCGATGGGGCTCGACACGCTCGACGACACGCCGAGGCAGGTGCCCCTGGACGTCGGCGGCGCGAG
>CAYSTY010000563.1:0-1732 GCA_964433685.1 uncultured Actinomycetota bacterium
TGTCCGAGCTCGGCTTCCACGACTTCGCCGGCTCGACCATCGTCCACCTCACCGGCGGTGCGGCGGCCCTCGTCGGTGCCGCCGTCCTCGGCCCCCGCATCGGCAAGTACGGCGAGAACGGTGAGCCTCGTGCCATCCCCGGCCACAACATCGCCTTCGTCGCGCTCGGGACCCTGCTGCTGTTCTTCGGCTGGTTCGGGTTCAACGGCGGTTCGGTGCTCGCCCTCGACGGTGCCGTCCTGTCCCACGTCATCGTCACCACGTCGCTGGCCGGTGCCGGCGGTGGTCTCACGGCGGCCTCCTACACGCGTCTCAGGAACGGCAAGTTCGACGTCGCGATGACCGCCAACGGTGTCCTCGCCGGCCTCGTCGGGATCACCGCCGGCGCGGACGTCGTGTCGCACACGATGGCGCTGGTGGTCGGTCTGCTCGCCGGTGTGCTGGTCGCGGTCGCGGTCGCGGCCATCGACCGGATGGGGATCGACGACGTCGTCGGTGCGGGCGCGGTCCACGGCGTCTGCGGTGTGCTCGGCACCCTGTGGGTCGGCCTCGCGCACGTCGAGGTGGGGCTGTTCTACGGCGGCGGTGCCGCACAGCTCGGCTACCAGGCCGTGGCGGTCGTGGCCACCATCGCCTGGGTCGGCGTGACCACCGGTGTCCTGTTCACCGCGCTCAAGGCTGCCGGGTTCCTGCGGGTGCCCGAGCAGGAGGAGATCGAGGGCCTCGACCTGCACGAGCACGGCGTCCCGGGCTACCCGGAGCTGGTCTACGGGTCGGGTTCCTCGCCGAGCGGGTTCGTTTCGGGTGGCGGGGCGTCGGCTCCCGCGCCGTCGGCGCGGCCGGTCACGGCCACCGAGTGACGGCCGACGGGGCGGGTCGGCGATCGCGCGGGCCGGTGGGGCCGACACGGCTCACTACGATGCGGCCCGCGCTGCGTGCACCTCCGACGGCGGTGCCGGCACACCCGGTCAGGAGCTCCCCGTGGACAAGCAGCAGGAGTACGTGCTCCGCACCGTCGAGGAGCGCGACGTGCGCTTCATCCGGCTGTGGTTCACCGACGTGCTCGGGTTCCTCAAGTCGGTCGCGATCACCGCGGCCGAGCTCGAGAACGCCTTCGCGGAGGGCATCGGTTTCGACGGGTCGGCCATCGACGGCTTCGCGCGCGTCCAGGAGGCCGACATGCTCGTCGTCCCCGACGCGTCCACCTTCCAGGTCCTGCCGTGGCGCCCGGAGTCGCAGGGCGTCGCCCGGATGTTCTGCGACATCGTCACCCCGGACGGTCAACCGTTCGCGGCCGACCCGCGCCTGGTGCTCAAGCGCACCCTCGAACGCGCCGCCGACATGGGCTTCACGTTCTACGTCCACCCGGAGATGGAGTTCTACCTGTTCCAAGGTGGTGAGGACCCGACGCCGCTCGACAACGGCAGCTACTTCGACATGACGCCGCTGGACATCCAGCAGGACTTCCGACGCCAGGCGATCAACATGCTCGAGCGCATGGGGATCTCGGTCGAGTACAGCCACCACGAGGTCGGACCCTCCCAACACGAGATCGACCTGCGCTACGCCGACGCGCTCACGATGGCCGACAACATCATGACCTTCCGCCTCGTGGTCAAGGAGACCGCGCTCCAGCGGGGGGTGTACGCCTCGTTCATGCCCAAGCCCCTCGAGGGCGAGTACGGCAACTCGATGCACCTGCACCTGTCGCTGTTCGACGGGGACACCAACG
>CAYSTY010000564.1:0-1725 GCA_964433685.1 uncultured Actinomycetota bacterium
CATCCAGAGCTTCATCGAGAACGGGCCGGGCAAGGCGCGGTTCACCGGCCGCTGACGATCGATCGACCGTCGACGCCGCCGCCGAGCCGCGTCGCACCACCTCCAGGAGCACCCGTGAGCGCCGAACCACTGACCTACGCCGACACCGACGCGATGGATCTCAAGGAGAAGCAGGCCGCCTACCACGACTGGGAGGCCAAGACCTACGAGGAGAAGTTCTCCATCTCCTACGACGAGCGGTGCATCGAGTACGCCGTCGACCGTCTCCGCAAGGTCGTCCCCGAAGGTGAGCGCTTCGGGCGCGTCCTCGAGGTCGGGGCGGGGACCGGGTTCTTCATCATCAACCTCGCCCTCGGCGGCGCGCTCGAGGGCGCGACGCTCGAGGCGACCGACATCTCGCAGGGGATGCTCGACGTCTGCGAGCGCAACGGGCGCGACCACGGGCTGGAGATCACCACGACCCAGGGTGACGCCGAAGCGCTGCCGTACGAGGACGGCACCTTCGACCTCGTCATCGGCCACGCCTTCATCCACCACCTGCCGGTGCCCGGCAAGGCCATCCAGGAGATGTACCGCGTGCTCGCGCCGGGCGGTCGGCTGGTCATCGCCGGTGAACCCACCCACTTCGGCGACCGCATCTCGCACTTCGTCAAGCACAACACCTGGCGCGCCTTCATGGGCGTGACGCGTCTGCCCGGTCTCGGCGACTGGCGCAAGCCCTCCTCCGGCTCGCACGCCGAGGACCGCGACACCGTCCTGGCCGCGCTCGAGGACCAGGTCGACCTGCACACCTTCCGCCCCGACGACGTCGAACACATGGCGAAGCTCGCCGGGTTCGACGACGTCCGCGTCGTCACCGAGGAGCTGACCGCCAACTGGTTCGGCTGGTCGGTGCGCACCATCGAGGCGTCGGTCCGGCCGGGGCTGCTCGGGACCAGGTGGGCGTTCTTCGCCTTCAACAACTACAAGCGCTTCACCGCGCTCGACGAGAAGGTCCTGCGCCGGGTCGTGCCGCGCGGGCTGTTCTACAACCTCATCCTCCACGCCCGGAAGCCTGCGTGACCGACCCGAACGGCGCCGAGCCGGTGATCGGCACCCGCCGGGTGCCGGAGGCGGCCGACGTCGCCGCGGGCGAGGCGGCGACGCCCGCCGTCGACGACCGGGACCTGGTCGAGGACGATCCCCTCGCCGAGGTGGACGTCGACGACCCGGCCGCGGTCGAGGACGCGGCCCGGCGCGCGCTGACCCAGCACGCCGAACTGGCCGTCGCCGCCGCGACCGCCCGTGAGGGGATGGCGCGCGCGTCCGCGTTCGGGGACGACGCGCTCGCCGAGCTCGGCGTCCCGGCGCACGAACGGCGGCCGCCGATGCGGCGCCGCTACCCGCGGTGGGGATGGCGCGAGTCGATCCGGTTCGCGACCGAGCGGCGGATGTACACGCCCCAGTTCCTCACCCTCTACCGGCGCCACGCCTGGCACGTCGCGCGGCTCCGGGCGCGGGGGCAGCACGTCGAGTTCCAGGGTCTGGTCTTCACCGGCAAGCGCGTCGAGTTCCACGCCCGTCCCGCCCACGGTCGGCTCGTGCTCGGCCCCTGGTGCTGGATCGGTAACGACAACAAGCTGCGGGCGCACGAGGGGCAGCTCACCCTCGGACCGAAGGTGGTGATGGGCCGCGACAACGTCATCAACACCTACCTCGACATCGAGCTCGGCGGCGCGTCGATCC
>CAYSTY010000565.1:0-1722 GCA_964433685.1 uncultured Actinomycetota bacterium
GCGAGGTCCTCGAGCTGTCGGCGCTGGTCGGGCGGCAACGACCGGAGGAACGCGGCCGCCGCGGCGGCGCGCTGAGCCATCTCGGCCAGCAGCTCGTCGAGGGTCGCCGGGTCCCCGGGCAGCAGATCGCCGTGGGCCTGCTTGAAGGCGGCGAAGCGTTCGGGCTCGTTCAGCGGCGGGTGGCCACCGTTGGCCGCACGGGCGGCGAGCATGGCGTTGAGGTCACCGAGCATCGCGGCGATGCGTGCCTGGTCCTCGGGCGTCACCGACTCGAGGGCACCCGTCAACGACCGCAGGTGGGCATCGAGCAGGTCCCGGCGCAGCTGGGCGGCGAGGTCGGCGTAGGCCTGCGCCGCGTCCGGCGACCGGAAGTCGTACTCGCCGAGGGCACGGAAGCGCCCCGCCGGATCGGACGGCTGGGTGTCGAGGTCGAGCTCGGCGAACCGGGCGTCGGGGTCGTCGGCCTGTGCCAGCGCCTCGCGTTCGGTGGCGACGATCTCCTCGAGCCGGTCGCGGAACGCGGCGAGGGGACCGTCCGCGTCGAGCTCGCGCTGCAGCCCACGCCGCCGCTGGGCGAGCGACCGCCGCAGGTCGTCGAGCCCGCGTTCGCCCGGGAGACCTCGGCGTTGCAGCTCGCGGATCGATGCGCCACCCCCGGCGCCCATGAGCAGGTCGTCGGCGAGCCGGTCGAGCGCGTCCGCCACGTCGACACGCTCCCCCATCGGGTCCTGCGACCCGTCCCACGCGCCGTACCGCGACCGGGCCACGTCAGCCTCCGTACCGGGTGCGGTGGTCGTCGAGGTCCTCGCGGTTCAGCCGCCGTCCGAGGTGGAGGCCCTCGAGCACGAACTCGACGACCGACGCGGCGACCTCCGCGTCGTCGGTCGCGTCCCACCCGGCGCCCTCGCCGGGGGCCGGCTCGCCGAGGCGGTTCGTCCACCGGGCCAGCCCCGGCAGGCGCTCACCGAAGGCGGCCAACACCTCGGCACCGGCGGTGAGGTCGCCGGTCTCGACGCTGAGCCCACCGTCGTCGAACCGGGCGAGCAGCTCGCGTAGGTCCTCGCCGCCGAGGTGGCGCCGCCAGACGGTGAGCACGGCCCGCCGCAGCGCGAGGTCGACGACGTCCACCTCGCCGCCGTCGTCGAGGAGGTCGAACTCGATGCGCCCGAGCGCTGCCGGGAGCACCGCGCGCAGGTCGACGACGCGTGGGACGGCGAGGCGCGCGCCGGTCCGGGCGGCGCGGCGCACCGCGCCGGCCACCAGGGTCTCGTGCGCGCCGATGGTGAAGCGCACCGACACCCCCGAGCGCTGGTTGACGTCGGGGCTCTCGCGCAGGAGCCGGACGAGCTCGGCGAGGACCTCGTCGAGGAAGCGCGGCACGTGGACCGGCACGTCGGCGGGGGGTGGGGTCGCCTCGGCCAGGACGATCGCGATCTCGTCGTCGATGGTGCGCGGGTAGTGGGTGCGGACCTGTGCGCCGAACCGGTCCTTGAGCGGGGAGATGATCCGGCCCCGGTTGGTGTAGTCGTCGGGGTTGGCCGTGGCGACGAGCAGCACGTCGAGCGGGAGCCGGAGCGAGTAGCCGCGGATCTGGACGTCGCGTTCCTCGAGGACGTTGAGGAGCGCCACCTGGATCCGTTCGGGCAGGTCCGGCAGCTCGTTGATGGCCACGATGCCGCGGTGGTGGCGCGGGACGAGGCCCCAGTGGATGGTCTCCTCGTC
>CAYSTY010000566.1:0-1721 GCA_964433685.1 uncultured Actinomycetota bacterium
GGTCGGGATCAGGTCACCTCGACGGTGCCTTCCATCCCCGGGTGGACGGTGCAGGTGTAGGGGAAGCTGCCCGCGTCCTCGAAGGTGTGCTCGAAGCTGCCCTCGGTCTGGATCTCGCTGTCGAACTCGTCGGCGCTGACGTCGTGAGGTTCGACGCCGACCCACTCCCAGACGACGGTGTCGCCAGCGGAGATCTCGACGGTCTCCGGCTCGAAGACGTTGTCATCGACCGACACGGTGACCGTGCTCGCCTCGCCACCGCCGTCGTCGCCTCCGCCACCACACCCTGCCAGGGCGATCACCGCGACCGCTCCCGCTCCCAGCGTCCTGATCGTCGTACGCATCGTGTCTCCTCATCGTTGGCGTCGTCGTCGGTCGAGCTCAAGCTGCGGAGATGCGGTACAGGGACCCGTTGCTGAGGGACACGATGTACAGCGCACCGTCCGGGCCGTGTTGGATGTCGGTGACCGTGCCGAAGCCGGTGCCGACGACGTGCTCCTCGCTCTCGCCGAGGTCGCCCTTCGAGGCGTTGTCGTCGACGCCGTCGGCCAACCCTCCCTCGAGCGCGAGGCTGCGACCGTCGTCGGCGAGCGGGTAGCGCAGCAGCGAGTCGGTCAGCACCGTGCCCACCCACGCGGTCCGCTGCGAGTCGGCGCCGAGGCTGTCGTCGACGACGAACCCGATGGCGGTCAGGGCAGGCGGGTACAGGTAGGACAGGACCGGTTCGCTCAGGGTGCTGCCGGGCAGCTCGAACATGGCCGCCTCGGCACCCGCGGCATCCTCGGCGAGCATCGAGGGCGGGAAGTCGGGGTTGTCGAGCCCGTCCTCGGTGTCCACCTCCATCTGCCGGTACTCGGGCATGCGCTCGAGCGGCCCCATGAGCTGGATCCAACCGCCGTTCGACCCCGGCTCGAAGACGTTGATCTCGTCGAAGGAGTCATCACCGTTGTCGGTCTGCCACAGCGCGCCGGACTCGGGTTCGAACGCCATCCCGAAGCTGTTGCGGATCCCGTAGGCGTAGATCTGCTGGACGTTCTCGCCGACCTCGCCGCCCATCTCGGCGCCGACGTCGAAGAACGGGTTGTCCTCGGGTGTCGTGCCGTCGTCGTTCAGCCGGAGGATCACGCCCGCGAGATGCTCGTCATCCGGTTCGGGACCATCCGCGACGTTCTGGAGCTGGCCGCGCAGGTTCTGGTCGCCCATCATGGTGTAGAGCTTGCCGTCGGGTCCGAACACCAACGGCCCGGCGTCGTGGTTGCCCCGGACGTTGCCGGAGGTGTCGGTGTCCAGGGTGTGGCTCGGGAACTCCACGAGGTTGCGGTCGAAGGTGAGGGTGTCGTCCTCCCAGACGAACCGGTCGATCCGGTTGCCGAGGGTCGGTAGCGCGGTCGCTTCGTCGGTGTCGGCGCCGAGCAGTTGCTCGTCACCGTCACCCTCGCCGGTCCACGTCCAGTGCAGGTAGACGAAGGGTTCGTCGGGGAACTCGGGGTGCACCTCGATGCCGAGGAGGCCGCGTTCGTCGAAGTAGTTGACGGCCAGGTCGATGGCCTCACCGACGATCTCACCGTCACGGATGATCCGGACCTTGCCGGTCGCCTTCTCGGTGACCAGCATGCCGTCCTCGATGAACGCCATGGCGCTCGGTTGGTCGAGGTCGCCGGACACCAACTCGGCGGCCAGCGCGTCGTCGGTCATCGAGACGTCGGGCCCCTCGTCGGCCG
>CAYSTY010000567.1:0-1721 GCA_964433685.1 uncultured Actinomycetota bacterium
ACCCGGTAGGTGTCCTCGGAGAAGTCGCGGTGACCGGGCGTGTCGAGCAGGTTCAACACGTGCCCGTCGTGTTCGAAGCGGGCCACGGCGGACGACACGCTGATGCCGCGCTGCTGCTCGAGCTCGAGCCAGTCGGAGGTCGTGGCGCGGTCGGTCTTGCGCGTCTGGACCGCACCGGCGCGGCCGATGGCGCCCGCGTACAGCAGGAACTTCTCGGTCAGGGTCGTCTTGCCCGCGTCCGGGTGCGAGATGATCGCGAACGTCCGGCGGCGGGCGGCCTCAGCTTGCACCGTTGCCACGGCGTGGTCCTTCAGGTCTCGGGGTACCGGCCGCGTGCACGTCGGCGCCGGGGGCGCGCGTGGGCGGCAGGGGTACGCACGATCCGCCACCGCGCGAGCCTGCGACGGTACCGGGTGCCTCACGGCCGGAGGTGGCCCGTGCCCGGTGCGCGTGCTCGACTGGCAGCCGCCGTCCCCCGTCGAGCACGCGTGCTCGACCGGCCGTCGCCCGTCCGCCCGTCCGCCCGTCCGCCCACCCGCCAGGAGCTACCTCGTGACCGACAGCCTGCGCGTCGACACCCCCACCGACCACGTCCGGGTGGTGACCCTCGACCGGCCGGAACGGCGCAACGCCCTCGACCTGGCCACCATCGAGGTGCTGGTCGCGACGCTCCGTGAGCTCGACGCGGACGAGGACGTGCGGGCCATCGTGCTGACGGGAGCGGACCCCGCGTTCTCGGCCGGGCTCGACCTCGGCGAGGTGGGTTCGGGGGTGATCGACCTCGCAGCGATCGGTGAGCGCGGCGACGACCCGTGGGTCGTGCTGCAGCAGGTGACCACCCCCACCGTCGCGGCGGTCAACGGCGCGGCGGTGACCGGCGGCCTGGAGCTGGTCCTGTGCTGTGACCTCGCCATCGCCTCCGACCAGGCCCGGTTCGCCGACACGCACGGCCGCGTGGGGATCCACCCGTCGGGCGGGTTGACGGTGCTGCTGCCGCGCTACGTCGGTCGACGCAACGCCCTCGGGATGAGCCTGACCGGCCGGTTCGTCGCCGCGGACGAGGCACACGCGATGGGCCTCGTCAACGCGGTGGTGCCGCACGAGCAGCTGGTGGACACCGCCGTGGCGAACGCCGTCGCGATCGCGGAGGCGGACGCCCGGGTGCTGGGCGCGATCGTGGCCACCTACGCGGCGGTGGACGGCCTGCAGCTCGACGAAGCGCTGGCGACCGAACGCGAACGCGCCTTCGACGTGCGCGTCGACGCCGCCGCCGTCGAGGAGCGGCGCGCCGGCATCATCGCCCGTGGCCGCGACCTGAGCGGCGACTGACCGCACGGATCAGACCGGCTGCGGGACCCGGGGGCGCACCAGCTTGACCGGGACCCGGTCGCTGCCGACGGCGAGGTGGGCGGCCAGGGCGTGGTGGCCGTCGACCACGTGCAGGCCGGTGCCGTGGCTGACCAGGTGCACGTGACGGGTCTCGATCGGCCGCACCGTGGCGCGCTCGACGAGCCAGCGGACCCGCTCGGCGTCGATGGGCACGTCGAGGCAGCGCAGGTCGATCGCGTAGCGCGGGATGGGGCTGGCGACCACCGGGTCGTCGAGCTCGGCCGGCACGTGCCAGGCGTGGTCGGGCACCGACCGGATGCGCCCCGGCAGGTAGTCGGGGAGCCGGTCGGGCAGGACGGGAGGGAGCGGAGCGAGCACGGCACCAGCCAGGG
>CAYSTY010000568.1:0-1719 GCA_964433685.1 uncultured Actinomycetota bacterium
GCCCGCAGCGCCCGGAACAGGTCGTTGTTGGGCACCAGGCACAGGCGCTGGTCCCAGGGGTCGTAGCGGGGCGTGAAGTGGGTGTCGACGTCGAAGTCGTCGGGTAGTTGCCGCTCCAGACGCCAGCGCAGGATGCGCTTGACGAGCCCGGGGACCCGCCGGCTGAGCTGGTAGAAGCTCGAGTGGAACAGCACGTTCTTCCAGCGGACGAGCTCGTAGGCCAGCTTCGCCGGCAGGAAGCGTCGCAGCAGGTCGGCGACGGCGTCGCGGTCCGGCAGTGAGGCCACGTAGGTCGGCGACCGCTGCAGCATCGTGACGTGTCCGGCATCACGGGCGAGGGCCGGCACGAGGGTCATGGCGGTCGCCCCGCTGCCGATCACCACGACCCGCTGCCCGGACGCATCGAGGTCCTCGGGCCAGTGCTGGGGGTGGACGATCCGGCCCTCGTAGCTGTCGGTGCCGGCGAAGGCGGGCGTGTACCCCTCGTCGTAGCGGTAGTAGCCGGTGCACCCGTAGACGAAGTCGGCCGTCACCTGCTCGGTCGCGCCGGTGTCGGTCGCCGTCACGGTCGCGGTCCAGCGGGCGCTGGCGCTGTCCCAGGCCAGGTGCGTGACGCGTCGGCGGTAACGGATGTGGCGGTCGACCCCGTACTCGCGTGCGGTCCGCTCGATGTAGCGCAGGATCGAGGCGCCATCGGCGATCGACTTGTCCTCGCCCCACGGCCGGAAGCCGAAGCCCAGCGTGAACATGTCGGAGTCGGAGCGGATCCCGGGGTACCGGAACAGGTCCCAGGTGCCCCCCATCGCCTCACGTGCCTCGAGGATGCGGTAGCTGCGGCCCGGCAGTCGCCGTTCGAGGTGGCAGGCGGCACCCACGCCGGACAGCCCAGCCCCCACGATCAGCACGTCGACGTGCTCCACGACAGGCGTCCGGTCCATCGTCGCGGTGTGGTCGGGCTGGGCCACGGGGAGCTCCTCGAACCTCGGCGTCGTGTTGAGCAGTGTTCAACAACCGTCACGCCCGTGTCAACCTCCCAACGAACGGAGCCCGCGCCGGTGGCGCGGGCTCGGTCGGGTCGGTGCTGTCGGTCGCGGGTCGGTGGACCGGCTGGTCAGCGCCGCAGCGGCCGGCGCGCGACCCACGCGTCGGTCAGGTCGATGACCCGGTCCGTCTCCCCCATCGGCGCCGCCACCTGCGTCGCAGCCGCACCGTGGGCGCCGGCTCCGGTCGCGGTCGGCTGCTGACGGTGCGCCACCCACGGCGTGGGTCGCGGCTCGTCGACGAAGCGGATCAGCGGCAACCCCCCGAGGGCGTACCGGGTGCGCCGGACCAGCTCGAGCGCGCCGTCCCGGCCGCCGACCGTGTCGTTGTAGGTGGCCAGCGCGAGCCGGGGGCGCGCCCGACCGAGGGTCCGCAGAGGGCGGGGCAGCCGCGCCACGAGCTCACGCGTCACCTGGTCGGCCACGCCGGGCAACACCCAGCGTGTCGCCTCGTCGATGGCACCGATCAGGCAGTTCCCGCCGTCCGGACCGAACCGGAACCCGCGGCTCCACCGGCCATCGGTGATGCGGGTCTCGATGCGCGCGAGGACGTTGACGACCTGGCGGGCCTGCTCGGCCTCCTGGGCCACGGTCAGGGGCGTCGCGGTGGTGGACATGAGGTGGCCTCCCGGCGTCTGGGGTCCGGGGCCGTCCCGCCCGGACCGGACTCGGCCACCAC
>CAYSTY010000569.1:0-1718 GCA_964433685.1 uncultured Actinomycetota bacterium
ACGCGTCGATGCCGAGCCGTTCGCGCAGCTCGCGCAGGTCGGCCGGGCGGGCGTACATCGCGGCGACGTGCCGCAGCACCTCCGCGGCCGGGACGGTGGACGGCAGGCCGCCGTCCTGGAGCATGACGCCGACGCGCGGCCGCAGGTCCGCCATCTGCTGCGCCGGGTCGAGCCCGAGCACCCGCACGGTGCCCTCGTCGGGCCGGCGCAACCCTTCGCAGCACTCGATCGTGGTGGTCTTGCCCGCCCCGTTCGGGCCGAGGACGGCGGTGACCTGGCCGCGGTGCGCGACGAGGTCCAGGCCGCGCACCGCCGCGTGCCGTCCGTAGCGCTTCACCAGCCCGCGGACGGCGACCGCCGCGTCGGGCGGGGAGGGCTCGTCCCCGGGCGCGGAGGCCGGAGGTCCGGTGGTCAACGCGGGCGTCTGCACGACCGTGGAGTCTAGGCGTGCGCGCCGTCGGACCGGTCACCCGACCTCGTCACCCGACCTCGTCACCCGACCCTGTGTCTCGCGGGCACCCGCGGTCACCCGCGCCCGCATGACCTTCGTCACATCGGTGGCCGCCCGGGGTGAGGTGAGGCGTGCCTTCGTTGCAAGGAAGGATTTAGGCAACGAGACTGTTGCCTTAATCGACCGCCGGAGCAGGCGGCCACCGACGGACGCCCGGAGGGGGTGACGTGTGCTGACGACCGACGCGGACCGCGACACGTCGACCCGCCGCCGGGTGCTGCGCCTCGTGGTCGAGGACGGGCCCATCTCGGTGGTCGAGCTCGCGCGCGACCTCGACCTCACGGCGGCCGGTGTGCGCCGGCACGTCGCCGCGCTCGAGGACGCCGGCCAGATCGCCGTCTTCGAGACCCGGCACACCCCGTCGCGGCGGGGGCGTCCGGCCCGGCGGTACGTGGCCGCGGCCGGCGGCCACGCCTCGCTCAGCAGCGCCTACGCCGACCTCGCGACCATGGTCCTGGACCATGTGCGCGAGGTGGCCGGCCCGGACGGCGTCCGGCGGTTCGCGGAGCACCGCGCCGGCGAGATCGCCACCCGCCACGCCGAGGGGCTCGCCGCCGCCGGGGCGGACGTGGCCGACCGGGTCGACGCGCTCGCGGCGGGTCTTGCCGAGGACGGCTACGCCACCTCGGTGCGTCCCGCACCTGGCACCCGGGCGGTCCAGCTCTGCCAGGGCCACTGCCCGGTCCAGGCCGTCGCGGCCCGCTACCCCGAGCTCTGCGAGGCCGAGACCCGGATGTTCTCCGAGGTGCTCGGCGTCCACGTCCAACGGCTGTCCACGATCGCCGCCGGTGGACGGGTGTGCACCACGCACGTCCCGCTCACCGGCCCGCACGACCTCCCGCTGCCCGGCACGCTCACGTCCGGCTCCAGCCCGTCCGACTCGACCACCTCCGACTCGACCACCTCCGACTCCACCACGTCCGACCGTCCCGCACCCGGGACGCCGTCCGTCCCTCCCCGTCACGGGGCCATGGAAGGAACACGATGACCGCACCCACCGAACCGATGACCACCGACCAGGAGATCATCGACTCGATCGGCAGCTACGAGTACGGCTGGCACGACTCGGACGTCGCCGGTGCCACCGCGCGGCGCGGCGTCGACGAGGACGTCGTCCGGGAGATCTCGCGGCTGAAGAACGAGCCCGAGTGGATGCTCAAGACCCGCCTCAAGGCGCTGCGCCTGTTCGGGAAGAAGCCGATGCCGA
>CAYSTY010000570.1:0-1711 GCA_964433685.1 uncultured Actinomycetota bacterium
CCGCTCGCGGTGCTGGTGGTCCGCGACGCGCGGTCGGGCCTCGCCCAGCAGGCGGAGCTGCGGGCGGCGACGCTCGCCATCGTCGCCCGTGACGTGCTCGGCACCGGCGGACCCATCGTGGCCGTCGACGAGCTGCCTCGGCTCCCCGGCGAGCAGGTGGCGTTGATCCTCCCGTCCGGTGGGCAGCTCCAGGCCAGCGCCCCGCTGCCGAACGAGGTGCTGGCCAGCGACGTCATCGCCGCCGCGCTCGACGGTGAGATCGAGGCCGTGCGCCTCGCCAGCATCGACGCGGTCGTCGCCGCCGCCCCGGTCGTCGCGGGGGCCCGCGTCAACGGCGCGGCGGTCACGGTGCTGCCGTCCGCCGGCTCCGACGCGCGGGTGCGCTCGACCCTGCTGCTGCTGGGCCTGCTGGCGACGGGCTTCCTCGCCGTCGGCCTGCTGACCGGCCGGTCCTTCGCGCGGACCATCGTCCGTCCGCTCGCGCACCTCGACCGCGCCGCCGGACAGCTCGCCGCGGGGGACCTCACCGCGCGGGCCCCCACCGACGTCGGCCCGCCGGAGCTGCGCCGTCTGGCCGTCACGCTCAACCGCAGCGCCGACCGAGTCCAGGACGTGCTCGCGCAGCAGCAGCGGTTCGTCGCCGACGCCTCCCACCAGCTGCGGACGCCGCTGACGGGGTTGCGCCTGCGGCTCGAGTCCGCGGAGCTGGCCGCCGGCGGCGATCCCGAAGGTCGCCTGGCCGCGGCGATCGCCGAGGTCGAGCGGCTGACCGCGCTCGTCGGTGACCTGCTCCTGCTGACGCGGACCGAGTCGGCGCGGGCGGGTGAGCCGCTGCCGGTCGCGCCGGTGGACGTCGTGGCGGTCGTCGAGGACCGCGTCGCCGCCTGGGTGCTGCCCGGCCAGGAGCGGGACGTCGTCGTCCGCGCCCTGCCCGTCGACACGTCCGGGCCCGTCACCGCCGAGGCGCGGCCCGGCGCGCTCGAGCAGATCCTGGACAACCTGCTGTCGAACGCCCTGCGGGTCGCACCGCCGGGCAGCGAGGTCGAGGTCGCGGTCGACGGTGGGGACCCACAGGTGCGCATCACCGTCGCCGACCGTGGACCGGGCCTGGACGCCGACCAGCGCCGGCACGCCTTCGACCGGTTCTGGCGCGCGCCCGACGCCGGGCCGGGTGGATCGGGGCTCGGTCTGGCGATCGTCCGTGAGCTGGTGCACGCCAGCGGCGGCGAGGTGGCCCTCCACGGGCGTGACGGCGGCGGGTTGGAGGCGGAGGTCCGGTTGCCACGAGCGGCGCCGGCCGACCCGAGCTGAGGCCTCGATCGGCCGGCGGTCAGGCGGTGGGGCGGGCCGTCAGCGTCACCGTCGCGGTGCGTTCCCGACCGTCCCGGACGAGGGTGAGTTCGACCTCGGTCCCGACCTCGCTGCGCTGGATGCGACCCGCCAGCTCGTCCATCGAGGTGACCGGTTCGTCGCCGATGGCGGTCACGATGTCTCCGGGACGCAGGTCCGCTGCCGCCGCCGGGGAGCCGAGCTCGACGGCCACGAGGACGGCGCCGCGGTCACCCTCCAGGCCGTACCGCTGTGCCACCGTCGCATCGAGGGTGACGCCCTGGACGCCGAGGAAGGCGTGCTCGACCTGGCCGGTCTCGATCAGCTGGTCGGCGACGGAGCGGACCGTGCCGACGGGGATCGCGAACCCGATGCCGTTGTT
>CAYSTY010000571.1:0-1706 GCA_964433685.1 uncultured Actinomycetota bacterium
GCGGCAAGTGCGCCATCGTCTGCCCGCACGACGCGATCCAGATGAACGTGTTCGAGCCCGACGCGATCAGCGACGCGCCCGACGGCTTCCAGTCGAAGGACTTCAAGGCGCGCGAGCTCGCCGACCAACACCTGCTGACCATCCAGGTCTCGCCCGACGACTGCACCGGTTGCAACGTCTGCGTCGAACAGTGCCCCGCGTCGAGCAAGCAGATCGCCGGTCACAAGGCGATCAACATGGAGCCGTACGCGGACCACGCGGACCGCGAGCGGGTGAACTTCGACTTCTTCGACACGATCCCGCGCCTCGACCGGAGCCTGTTGCCGCACGACACGGTCAAGGGGTCGCAGGTCCTCAAGCCGTTGTTCTCCTACTCGAGCGCGTGCGCGGGCTGCGGCGAGACGCCCTACCTCAAGCTCATCTCGCAGCTGTTCGGTGACCGGCTGCTGATCGCCAACGCGACCGGCTGCTCGTCGATCTACGGCGGCAACCTGCCGACCACCCCGTGGGGCCAGAACGACGACGGTCGCGGCCCGGCGTGGGCGAACTCGTTGTTCGAGGACAACGCCGAGTTCGGGCTCGGTATCCGGCTCGCGGTCGAGCAGCAGGAGGCCATCGCCAAGGAGCTGTTGACCGGCCTCGGTGGCACCGTCGGCGACGACCTCGTCCGCGGCCTGCTCACCGCCGACCAGGCGACCGAGGCGGGCGTCACCGAGCAACGGGGGCGGGTGGTCGAACTGCTGCGCCGCCTCGACGGCGACGACAGCGTCGCCGCCCGACACCTGCGCACCCTCGCCGGCGCGCTGGTGCGTCGCGACGTGTGGATCGTCGGCGGCGACGGGTGGGCCTACGACATCGGGTACGGCGGTCTCGACCACGTGCTCGCGTCGGGTGAGAACGTCAACATCATCGTCCTCGACACCGAGGTGTACTCCAACACCGGCGGGCAGGCGTCCAAGGCCACGCCCCGCGCTGCGGTCGCCAAGTTCGCGACCAGCGGCCGGTCGGTGCCGAAGAAGGACCTCGGTGCCCTGGCGATGCAGTACGGCACGGTCTTCGTGGCCCAGATCGCGATGGGCGCCAACGAGGTCCAGACCGTCCGGGCCCTCCACGAGGCCGCTGCCTGGGACGGGCCGTCGCTGGTCCTGGCCTACTCGACCTGCATCGCGCACGGCTTCGACATGAAGAACTCGATGCACCAGCAACGCGACGCGGTCAAGAGCGGTTACTGGCCGCTGTACCGCTTCAGCCCGTCGGTCGACGAGCACGGCAAGCCCTTCCGCATCGACTCCCGCAAGCCCGCGATGCCGGTCGCCGAGTTCGCGAGCAAGGAGGGCCGGTTCGCGATGCTGCAGCGCTCCGATCCGGAACGGGCACGCCACCTGATGACGCTCGCGCAGGCCGACGTCGACGAACGCTGGCGGTACTACGAGCAGCTCGCGGGCGTCGAACGCAGCATCCCGCACGAGCCGGGCGCGATCGTCGACGACGCCGGCATCGCGGCCGAGGAGGTGTCCTGATGGACCTGACCACCACCTACCTCGGTCTGACCCTCCGCTCACCGCTGGTGGCCTCGTCGGGACCGCTCACCGGTCGTATCGACGGGCTGCGCGGTCTGGATGCGGCGGGCATCGGTGCGGTCGTCCTGCCATCGCTGTTCGAGGAGCAGATCGTCCACGACGAGCTGCAGACCACCGAGCTGTTCG
>CAYSTY010000572.1:0-1702 GCA_964433685.1 uncultured Actinomycetota bacterium
CACGCCGCCTACCCGGTCCGAGCGAGCGTCCGCCTGCACGTCGACGTGCGGACCGCCCGCGCCGAGCTGTCGGCGTGGTTCGGACGGTGCGAGGACGACGGGGCCGGCGGCACCCTGCTGTCGGTCGGCGGCTCGGAGGTGGGCGGACTGGCGGCGAGCCTCGCGTGGCTGCCGTGGGACTTCGAGGTCCTCGACCCACCCGAGGTGCGGGACGCGGTCGCGGCGCTCGGGCGCCGCCTCGTGAGCGCGTCGCGCCGGGACGAGGCAGGCCGGTAGTCGGGTCCGTGCAGCCACCTGGTGGATGGCGCTGAAGCGCGCGGTCGGGCCGCCGATACTGGTGGTACCGACGCACGATCCGAGGAACATCCGTGTCCAGAACGACGCCATCGTCGCCATCGTCGCCCTCGCCGCCCTCGCCGCCCTCGCCGCCCTCGCCGCTGCGAGCCTCCACATCACCGTCGCCGTCGCCGTCGCCATGATGGGAGTCGTTGGGTTGAGCGTGCTGGTCCAGATCAGCAGTCAACTGGCCGGTCATGGCCGCATCTCCCGTGTTGGCAGGCCCGGCCGCGGTGTCGGGGATGATCTCAGAGTCCGGATCGATGGCGACATGGCCCTTGTAGCCATCGAACTTGCCCGAAGTGGACTTGCGGCCATGCCGCGCCGGCGGATCGACCGTCGACACGACCCGATCGGGCGCGACCCGACGGGCGATCCGAAACGTCCCATCGTCGGCCTGTTCGAGGTCCTGACCGATCACCGTGGCCACCAGCTCGGCCGCCTGCGCGACAGCGGCCGGCAACGTGCGACCCTCCAGCTCGGCCAGTAGCGCCAGCCCGTCCACCGCGAGCCGATCGACCACCGCCGCACGAGCGTCCGCATCGTTCCAATCACACGGCGGCTTACCCGCCGCGGCGTAGTCGTCATAACCCGACAACACCGCACGCAGCTGAGACTCAAGCTGCGCACCGGCGGCCTTGAGCAGCCCCCGAATCGCAGACCGGATCAACGTGACCGTGTCCCGGTCCTGGGTCGCGAACCACCGCGTCGAACAACGGTGCGGAGTCCAGCACGCGCTTGACCCCCACCAGCCCCGCCTCGGCCGCGACCTGCGTGGTCACCTTGAAGATCCGTCGGGGATCGTCAGAGTTGTCCAGCCGCATCCGGAACTTGATCAGCACCGTGCGGTCGAACTCGACCAGGCTCGCATCCCACCCCCCGACCCCGCACGCATGACGCCACCGGGCGTCATAGACGAACCGGTCGGCCGCTTCCACATCCGACAGGCCCTCGAGCTGCTTGAGCACCTACACGCACGCCACCACCGACGGTGGGATCGACCGCCGGCCGGTCGAGGTGAACAGGTCCGCGAACATCTCGTCGGGGAACAACCAATCCCGCTCGCGATGCAACAACCCGAACACCGTGCCATCCAGCCGACCGTCGCAGAACCCGTCCACCGGATCGCCCAACACCCGCTGCCGATCCGCAAACCCCAACGTCACCCTGACACCTCCGCAGCCGCCGAGCCACGATGATCTCAGCCCGGCACGCTCAAACGAAGCACCCGGCGCGAAAAGCACAGCTCACCTAGGCCGATGCAAGGGACCTGAGCGGCCATGACGACTACGACGCGAACAGCAAAGGCAGGGGCTCTCCACGATCGATTGTTGTCTCTTGATGAGCGGTAAGCGCACGACATGCG
>CAYSTY010000573.1:0-1692 GCA_964433685.1 uncultured Actinomycetota bacterium
CTACAGCTTCGAGCACCCCGCCGTCGAGCGTCGCGCCGCGCGCGAGCTGGAGGCCGGGTCGCTGCGCCAACAGATGCTGTCGGCGCAGATGTCGCCCGACCTCGGGCAGCGGCTGGTTGCCCTGCATCAGACCTGGCCCGACATCCCGCCCGGCGCACTCATGGCGATGGCAATGGCGGACATCGACCCGACCTCCGATGTCGCCCGCCGCATCGAGGAGCGCGCGTTCGAGGCGCAGCGCGGACTCGGGTTCGCCGCGCCCGGCGAGGTCGTTCAGGCCGAGCAGATCGAGCGCGAGCAGCAGAACCGGCAGGCCGCCAGTGGCGAGTCGACGCCGTTCCGCTACCTCAAGAACACCGTCCGCGGCGCGATGTTCGGGATGCAGTCCGCGTTCGATGAGGTGTCGCGCCGCGCGACCGCGGGCCTGGTGGCGTTGCAGGACCCCGACATGGACTACGGCGAGGCGATGGAGCTGTCCACGCCCTCGCAGGCGGCGCTCGTCGCCACCGACGAGTTCGGGTTCGAGGACTTGGGTGAGGGGTTCCTGCCCGGCGGCGCGGTGCGCGAGCGACAGGAGGAGCTCAAGCAGCGGCTCACGCTGGAGGGCGAGTGGATGTCGCCCGGCCGCGCGCTGACCATCAACATCGCCGAACCCGGCACCAAGCCGTTCAACTTCGTGTCGGGCCTGCTCGACGCCGGGTTCAACATCCTCGGCGACCCGGCCACCTACGCCACCGCCGGGGTCGGCAAGCTGGCGCAGGCCAACCGCGCGTTCGCCACCAACTCGGCGCTCATCCGCGGCATCCGCGGCGTGCCGGATGAGACCTTCGCCCGCCAGTGGTGGCAGGGCTCCAAGGTCGGCAACCGGCTCCGCGAGCAGCTGGTGGAGGCATCCGACCCCTACGAGGTGTGGCGTCGGCTCGGTGGCGACAAAGGCAAGGTGGACCGCGAGACGGCCCGTCTCATCGCCGAGGCGACCGACATCGAGACGCTCGACTCGGTGGTGCTGCCGCGGCTCGGGCCGCAGGGCATCGCCGAGAAGCCGGTCGGCGGGATGGTGTCGCGCAACATCGCTGGCCTGTTCGGCGACGACATCGGCTCGGTCCACGGCATCGGCTACCGGGTGCGCCGCGCCGCCGACAACGTGCGGCTGCTCAACTGGATGCCTCGCGAGTCGGGGATCAGCGTCGGCGACCCCGACGAGACCATCCTCAACCTGCACCGCTTCATGCGCGGCATCAACGCCACCGATGAGGAGGCCGCGCCCATCATGCAGCGGGCCTTCCGCATGGGGGTGGACGACGCTCCCGCCGCCCGCGCGCCGCACGGCATCGACGTAGAGGCGGTCGAGCAGTCGGTCGGGCTGACCGACATCACCGGGATGACCAAGGCGCTCGACGGCACCCCGGTGGAGACGGTGGCCGACAACTGGATGGAGCTCGCCAAGTCAGTCAACGAGCTCGCGGTCGGCAAGGCGCTGCGCGACTCGGTCGGCGACCGCACCGGAGCGATGGCGGCCAAGACCGAGCAGCGCATCCGCCAGTCCATCGGCCGGGTGGTCGAGCGTCGCGAGAAGGAGCTGACCGCCTACTTCACCCGCGAGGCCGGACGTCCCCGCTCGCACGTCCCCACCATCATCGACGGTGAGGATGTCGACTTCTCCCAGGTCCCCCACCTCGTCACCGAGTACCT
>CAYSTY010000574.1:0-1689 GCA_964433685.1 uncultured Actinomycetota bacterium
AGGCGATGACGATGGGGGACCGTGTCGCGGTCCTCAAGCGCGGCGTGCTGATGCAGGCCGACGCGCCCCAGACCCTCTACGACCGTCCCGACAACCTGTTCGTCGCCGGGTTCATCGGGTCACCGTCGATGAACATCGCCGAGGCGACGCTGCGCAAGCGCGACGGTCAGGTGTTCGTCGAGCTCGACCGCGGTGAGACCACCCTGCGCGTCGACGACAAGGCGCTCGAGCGTTACCCACGGGCCGCCGACATGGACGGCGCCAAGGTCGCCATCGGGTTGCGGCCCGAGCACTTCGCGCCGGTCGACGAGGTCGCCCCCGACCAGGTCTGGGAGGGACGTGAGGTCACCCTCGTCGAGATGCTCGGCGCGGAGATGCTCGTCCACTTCAAGACCACCTCGCCGCCGATCGTCTCCGACGACATGAAGGAAGCGATCGACGACGACGAGGCCTTCGAGGAGCTCAAGCGGCAGGCCACGTCGGGCGACCAGAGCTTCACGGCGCGCTTCGAGCCGGGCACGCCGCCGAAGGTCGGCGAGCCGATCGCGGTCGGGGCACGGACCGAGTACCTGCACTTCTTCGACCACGAGACCGGCACCGCCCTGCGGTGAGCCGCGGTCCCCGGCGGCGTCGGCCACCGGCCTAAGGGTCCGCTCCCGTCCACCTCGCGCGACTAGAACCCCGAGGTGACGGGAGAGGTGGTCGTGGACCAGGTTCGGTCACGGTGGTGGTGGCTGGCCATCCTCGCGGTGGCGCTCGCAGCCTGCGCAGGTGGTGGTGACGACGACGGTGCGATCACCCTCCTGCACGGCATCACCGGGCCGGAGGAGCAGGCCGCGTTGCAGGCGGCCATCGACGCGTTCGAGGAGGAGACCGGCCACCGCGTCGAGGTGGAGGTCTCGCCCGACTTCGACACGGTCATCATCACGCGGGTCACCGGCGGCAACCCTCCGGACGTCGCCCTCTACCCGCAGCCTGGGGTGCTCGGACGGCTCGTCGACCGCGGTGACGTGGTCCCGCTCACCGACGTCGGGGTGGACGTCGACGCCCTCGCCGACGACCTGATCGAGGGCGCGCTCGAGCCGGCGACCTTCGACGACGAGGTCTACGGCGTCGTGGCGAAGGTCAACGTCAAGAGCCTGCTGTGGTACGCGGCCGGGCCGCTCGAGGAGGCGGGCTACGAGGTCCCCGACAGCCTCGAAGCGCTGACCGAGCTCACGCAGCAGCTGACCGAGGACCTCGGCGACCGGCGCAGCGCCGGGCCGTGGTGCATCGGCATGGAGTCCGGCGGGGACACCGGTTGGGTCGCGACCGACTGGGTCGAGGACCTCGTCCTGCGGCTGCACGGCCCGGAGGTCTACGACGAGTGGGTCGCCGGCGAGCTGCCCTTCGCGTCGGACGAGATCCGTGAAGCCTTCGAGGTCCTCGAGGACATCTGGTTCACCGACGGTGCGGTCGTCGGCGGGACCACCGGCATCCTCCTGACGCCGTTCCTCAACGCCAACGACCCGATGTTCGACGACGAGCCACGCTGCTTGTTCCACAAGCAGGCGGGGTTCATCGCGGGGCTGTTCCCCGAGGATGCCGAGATCGGCACCGACGTCGCCATGACCTACTTCCCGGGGCCGGAAGGCTCCGACGACGCCCCGGTCGTCTTCGGTGGTGACTCGGCGGTCGTGCACCGTGAGG
>CAYSTY010000575.1:0-1683 GCA_964433685.1 uncultured Actinomycetota bacterium
GCCACATCCTCCACGAGGTCGAGAAGGTCTGCGACACCGTGACGATCATCCGGGCGGGGAAGGCGGTCGAGAAGGGGACGCTCGCGGAGCTACGCCACCTCACCCGGTCCACGGTCACCGCGGTCGTGACGGCCGACCCGAGCGGGGTCGCCGCCATCCCGGGCGTGGAGAACGTGGTGACGGAGCCGGACGGGCAGGCGACCCGCGTACGGTTCGACGTCGACAGCCAGGCCATGGGCGCCGTCCTCAGCGCGCTCGGCCCACTCGGTGTCCAAGGCTTCACGGCGGCTCCGCCGTCGCTCGAGGAGCTGTTCATGCGTCACTACGGGGACACCCCCGACCCGGCCCGAGCAGGTGCCCGGTGACCGCCGCGGCCCCCGCGGTCCGGCGCCGGGCCGCCGGCCGAGCCCCGGGACGCCGGGACGGCGGGTCGACGCTCACCGGGACCTCCACCCTGCTGCGCTTCGTCCTGCGGCGCGACCGGGTGCGGCTGTCGGTGTGGACCGCCTCGATCGTGCTGCTCCACGTCTACTTCGTGAACGCCCTCTCCGCGCTGTACACGACGTTCGAGGAACGCCAGTCGCGCGCGGCGGTCATGGACCAGCCGGTGAGCATCATCATGGGTGGCCCCGGCTACGGCCTGGACGACTACACGATCGGGGCGATGCTCTCCAACGAGCTCGTCGGGTGGGCAGCGATCGCCCTCGCGATCCTCGGCGTCCAGCAGGTCGTCCGGAACACCCGCGCCGAGGAGGAGTCCGGCCGCGCCGAGCTCGTCCGCGCGGGAGTGGTCGGCCGGCACGCCCCCGCCGCGGCGGCGTTCCTCGCCGTGGTGATCGCCGACCTCGCGATCGGCTTCCTCAGCGCTCTCGCGATGATCGGTGGCGGGCTCGAGGCCAGGGACTCGCTCGCGGTCGGCGCCGCCCTGGCGCTCGTGGGCATGGTCTTCGCCGCCGTCGGCGTCGTCGTCGCTCAGGTGACCCAGCACGCCCGCGGAGCGGTGGGGCTGGGCATCGCGGTGCTCGGCGCGGTGTTCATGGCACGTGCGTTCGGGGACATCCAGCAGACCCACGGCTCATGGCTGTCCTGGACGTCGCCCATCGGCTGGGCGCAGCAGCTGCGCGCGTTCGTCGACCTGCGGTGGTGGCCGCTCCTGCTGCACGTCGCGCTGGTGGCGGCCCTGCTCGCCGTCGGCATGGTGCTCGCCTCGCGCCGGGACGTCGGCGCCGGGGTCCTGACACCCCGCGCCGGTCGTGCCGACGCCGCGCCGAGCCTGCGCTCCCCCTTCGCGCTCGCCTGGCGTCAGCAGCGGACCACCCTGCTGTGGTGGACGATCGGGCTCGGCCTCCTGTGGTCGGCGACCGGGACCTACGTCGAGAGCGTCGAGGAGATGTTCGCCGAGGTGTCGCAGACCAACCCCGAGCTGCTCGAGCTCTTCGGCGGTCGCGACCAGCTCGTCGGTGGGTTCATCGCGGTGATGATCGTCTTCGGGATGCTGCTCGCCGCCGGGTACGGCATCGCGGCGGTCCTGCGCGCCCGCACCGAGGAGTCCGCGGGCCGGCTCGAGCCGGTGCTCGCCCTGCCCGTCTCCCGCCACCGCTGGTTCGGCGCCCAGATGGGCGTCGCGGCCCTGGGGACCCTCGCCCTAGTCGTGACGACCGGCGTGACGTTGTGGGTCGGCGC
>CAYSTY010000576.1:0-1681 GCA_964433685.1 uncultured Actinomycetota bacterium
CCGACCGCGCCACCGACCCGGCCACCGGCCGCAGCGACCGCATCGGCCCCAGCGGCCGCACCGACGGCCACCGTGGGGCCCGCGCCACGGACGAGGCCACCGACTCGACGGGGGAGCGCGCGTGACCGAGGCGTTGCACGACATCACGGTGACGGTCAACGGCGCGCGGCGGACGGCCACCGCGCCCGCCCGCCGTCTGCTGTCCGACTTCCTGCGTCACGACCTCCGATTGACCGGTACCCACGTCGGCTGCGAGCACGGGGTCTGCGGGGCGTGCACGATCCTGCTCGACGGGCAGCCGGTGCGCAGCTGCCTCGTGTTCGCCGTGTCCGTGGATGGCCGCGAGATCACGACGATCGAGGGCCTCGCCGCCGAGGACGGTTCGCTCCACCCGGTCCAGCAGGCGTTCCAGGACCACCACGGTCTGCAGTGCGGGTTCTGCACCCCCGGGTTCGTGATGAGCGCCTGCGGGTTCCTCGCCGAGCAGACCGCCGACGCGGCCGCCGGCGGGACCGCCGACGGGGCCGCCGGCGGGGCGCCGCACCCGGCCGACCTCGACACCGACGAGGTCCGCGACGCGATGGCCGGCAACCTCTGCCGCTGCACCGGCTACACCGGCATCCTCGCCGCGGTGAAGCAGGCCGCCGAGGTCCTGCGCGACACCGGCGCCGACCCGCGCGCCCGCCACGTCCCCGACGGCGCCGTCCCGATCCCGCCCACCTCGCCGGCCGCACCCGCCACCTCGCCGGCCACCCCCGCGACCGCCACCTCGCCGGCCGCACCCGCCACCTCGCCGACCACCCCCGCGACCGCCACCTCGCCGGCCGGGCCCGCCACCTCGCCGGCCGGACCCGCCACCTCGCCGGCTGGCCCCGACGCGGAGGTGGCACCGTGACCACCGCGATGGTCGGCGCCCCCATCCCGCGCGGCGAGGACCCGCGCCTGCTCCGCGGCGAGGGCCGCTACCTCGACGACATGGGCCACGACGCGCTCGAGATGGCGCTCGTCCGCAGCCCCCACGCGCACGCCCGCATCCGTTCGATCGACGTCGACGACGCGCTCGAGGTCGACGGGCTCGTGGCGATCTACACCTTCGAGGACCTGCCACCGAGCCTGCAGCAGCGCCTGCCGGTCCTGATCCCGCACCCGACGTTGACGCACGCCCGGACCCAGCACGTCCTGGCCGACAGCGAGGTCAACCACGTCGGCGAGGCGATCGTCGCCGTGGTCGCTCGCGACCGCTACGCGGCCGAGGACGCGGTCGAACGCATCCGGGTCGACTACGAGGTGCTGCCCGCCGTGGTCGGCCCCGCCGACGCGGCCGCGGCCGACCAGCTCGTGCACGACGACATCCCCGACAACGTCGCCGCCGACATGACCCAGCAGATCGGCGACCCGGACGCCGCGATCGCCGGCGCGCCGCACGTCCTCGAGCTGCACCTCGACATCGAACGCTCGGCGTCCACCCCGCTCGAGACCCGCGGGGTGCACGCCCACTACGACCCGGCCGAGTCGCGCCTGCTGGTCCACTCCTCGACCCAGGCGCCGACGAGCGTCCGGGCGGCGATCGCGTCCCTCCTCGAGCTGCCGTTCGGGGACGTCGAGGTGGTGTGTCCCGACATCGGCGGCGGGTTCGGGGTCAAGATCATGCACCCGTGGCCGGAGGAGCTGCTCGTCCCGT
>CAYSTY010000577.1:0-1678 GCA_964433685.1 uncultured Actinomycetota bacterium
CGACCTACTACGGGCTGTCGATCTGGGACAACGACCGCGAGTTCGTCACCGACGTCGGCGGCGAGGTCCACACCCGCAAGCTCGGCGACATCCTCGGGACGCTGCGCGACGCGTACTGCCGCACGATCGGCATCGAGTACGGCCACGTCCTCGACCCCGACCAGAAGCGGTGGATCCGCGCCCAGGTCGAGGGTGTCGAGTACGAGCTGGAGGCCGACGACCAGCGGTGGATCCTGCAGCGGCTCAACGCCGCCGAGGCGTTCGAGTCGTTCCTGCACACCAAGTACACCGGTCAGAAGCGGTTCGGTCTCGAGGGCGCCGAAGCGCTCATCCCGCTGCTCGACGCGGTGTGCGAGGCCGCGGCCGACGACGGCATCAGCGACATCGTCATGGGGATGGCCCACCGCGGCCGGCTCAACGTGCTGTCCAACATCGTGGGCAAGTCCCACAACCAGATCTTCGGTGAGTTCGAGGGGCACATCGACGAGGACACCGTCCAGGGCTCCGGTGACGTCAAGTACCACCTCGGTGCCGACGGGACCTACCGCGCCCGGTCCGGCAACGAGGCGGCGGTCAAGCTCCTGCCCAACCCCTCCCACCTCGAGGCCGTCGACCCCGTGGTCGAAGGGGTCACCCGGGCCATGCAGGACCGCTACGACCGCGGTGACGAGGGCGTGTTCCCGGTCCTGCCGCTGCTGATGCACGGCGACGCGGCGTTCGCCGGCCAGGGCGTGGTCGTGGAGACCCTCAACCTGTCGCAGCTGCGTGGTTACCGCACCGGTGGCACCGTCCACGTCGTGGTCAACAACCAGGTCGGGTTCACCACCTCGCCGGATTCGTCGCGGTCGTCGTTCTACGCCACCGACGTCGCCAAGGCCATCCAGGCACCGGTCCTGCACGTCAACGGGGACGACCCCGAAGCGGTCGTGCAGGTCGCCCGACTCGCGTTCGCCTACCGCCAGCAGTTCCAGCGCGACGTGGTCATCGACCTCGTCTGCTACCGCCGTCACGGGCACAACGAGACCGACGACCCGTCGTTCACCCAGCCCCAGATGTACGACATCATCGACAACCGTCGCTCGCTGCGCAAGCTCTACACCGAACGGCTCGTGCGCCGTGGGGACATCTCGATCGAGGAGGCCGAGACCTTCCTCGGGGACTTCGAGGAGCGGCTCCAGGGCGCGTTCGACGAGACCAAGCAGGCCGCACCGCCGGAGCCGCCGAAGGCCATCCGTCCCGAGGAGACGACCGAGCTGCTGCCGGCCGTGGAGACCGGCGTCGCCCGGTCCGACCTCGACCGCATCGCCGCCGTGCAGTTCGACGTCCGGGAGGGCTTCACCCGCCACCCCAAGCTCGACCGCATCTTCAAGAAGGCGCGCGAGCGGTACGACGAGGGGCGCATCGACTGGGCCCTCGGCGAGACGTTGGCGTTCGGGTCGCTGCTGCTCGAGGGCATCAACGTGCGGTTGGCCGGTCAGGACTCCCGCCGGGGCACCTTCTCGCAGCGCCACGCGGTCCAGGTCGACTTCGAGACCGGCGAGGAGCACCTGCCCCTGTCGGCCCTGTCCGAGGACCAGGGCAAGTGGTTCATCTACGACTCGCTGCTCAGCGAGTACGCGGCCGTCGGGTTCGAGTACGGCTACTCGGTCGAGGACAAGGACACCCTCGTCTGCTGGGA
>CAYSTY010000578.1:0-1677 GCA_964433685.1 uncultured Actinomycetota bacterium
CCGCGCGAGGGCCTGCCGACGCCGCGGATGGCCGAGACCCCGTCGGGGATGCTCAACGCCATCGGCCTGCAGAACCCGGGTGTGGACGCGTGGTTGGCCCGGGACCTGCCCTACCTGCAGTCGCGGGGCGCGGCGACGATCGTGTCGGTGGCGGGCAAGACGGTGGAGGAGTTCCGCGACGTCGCCCGCAAGCTCCGCCGCGCCGGCGGGGTCGCCTCGGGTTCGGGGCGCGGGAACATCGTCGCCCTCGAGGTGAACCTGTCGTGCCCGAACGTCGAGCACCGCGGCCTGGTGTTCGCAACCGATCCCCGCCAGGCCGCCGAGGTCGTCCAGGCGGTCAAGCGCGAGGCGGACGTGCCGGTGCTGGCCAAGCTCACCTCGGACGTGACCGACGTCGTCCAGGTCGCGTCGGCGGTGGTCGAGGCTGGCGCCGACGGGCTCACGTTGATCAACACCGTCCTCGGCATGGCGATCGACGCGGAGACCGGCCGGCCGCAGCTGTCGAACACCTACGGCGGTCTGTCCGGCCCGGCGATCAAGCCGATCGCGCTGCGCAACGTCCACCAGGTCGCCAGGGCGCTGCCCGACGTGCCGATCGTCGGGTGCGGTGGCGCCCGGACGGCGACCGACGTGGTCGAGTTCGTGCGTGCCGGGGCGTCCGCGGTCCAGATCGGGACCGCCACCTTCGTGGACCCGTTCGTGCACCGCACCGTGACCGAGGACCTGCGCAGGTGGCTCGCGCACCGGGCGATCCGGTCGCTCGACCAGCTGCGAGGCGAGGTGGTGGCGTGGTGACGACGGGGGCCGACCGGATCGTCGTGGCGCTGGACGTCCCGACCATCGAGGAGGCGCGCGACCTGGCCGCGGCGCTGGCCGGCGAGGTCGGCTGGCTCAAGGTCGGTCTCGAGCTGTTCACCGCCCACGGCCGGGACGCGGTCCGTGCCGTGGCGGACCACGCGCCGGTGTTCCTCGACCTCAAGCTGCACGACATCCCCAACACCGTGGAGCGGGCTGCGGCGCAGGTCGCCGACCTGGGTGTCGGCCTGTTGACCGTCCACGCCTCCGGGGGCCCGGCCATGATCGAGGGCGCGGTCCGCGGCCTCGGCGACGGGGGCGAGATCCTCGCCGTGACCGTGCTCACCTCGATGCGTGAGCAGGACCTCGCCGCGGTCGGACAACCCCCAGCCGCCGAACAGGTCCCGAACCTGGCGCGGATGGCGACGGAGGCCGGCGCACCGGGCCTCGTGTGCGCGCCGCCCGACCTGATCGCCGTGCGGGCCGCGGTCGGACCTGAGGTCCGTCTCGTCACCCCAGGCGTCCGGCCAGCGGGTGCGTCCGCGGACGACCAGGCCCGCGTCGCGACGCCGGCTGGCGCGGTCGCCGACGGCGCCGACCTGCTGGTGATCGGCCGGCCCATCACCCGCGCCGAGGACCCGGTCGCCGCCGCCCGCGCCATCGCCGCCGAGCTCACCACCCCGTGAGTTCGGCAGTGGGGTGTCGGGGAGGTGGGCCCGAAGCAACGCGGTGGCGCGCTGGTCCGTGCCCATCTCCCGAGCTGCGTGATCGTGCACCTACGAAGGTTGCGCACCGGTCGGCGCCACCCGTCTCGTCCAGATGCAGTCACCCTGACTGCAAGTGGGGCCCGATGCAGGGGCTCGGTGTTCCGCCCCGCCCGGA
>CAYSTY010000579.1:0-1675 GCA_964433685.1 uncultured Actinomycetota bacterium
CCGCGATCGTCCCCGGCATCCTGGTCGGGATGGTGGCGCTGTACCCGTTCATCGAGCGCCGGCTGCTGAAGGACGATGCCGAGCACCACGCCCTCGACCACCCGCTCGACGTCCCGCTGCGTGCGGGGGTGGTGACGTTCATGACCTCCGTCGGCGTCATCTTCACCGCCTCGGCGGGGGTCGACGTGCTGTCCTCGTGGTTGGCCACCCCGGTCGAGTCGGTCGTCACCGGTTTCCGCATCGTGCTGGTGGTGGTGCCGGTCCTGCTGACCGTCCTGGTGGTGGCCGCCTCCCGTCGCCGTGTCGCCCGGTTCGCGGCGGCATCCGCCGACCCCCCCGACCGACCCGGGAACTCGCAACCGTCTCGGAGCCCATCGTGACGCCCCCGCTGACCCGACGGATCTGGCGCGCCACCGCGGTCGTCGCCGGCGCCCTGGTGCTGGCCGGCTGCAACGACGAGGGAGCGCGCGACGCGACCTCCCAGACGGTCACCCCCGAGGCCGACGCGCTCCACGGGTTGTTCCTGTTCAGCGTCTGGCTCGGCGCGGCCATCTGGGTCGGCGTGATGCTCCTGCTCGCCGTCCCCATCGTGCGCTCCTGGCGCCGACGGCGGCAGGGTGACGAGGCCGCCCCGACCGATCGCGGGCCGACCCGTCTCGAGGCACCCGGCTCGGAGGTGGACGGCGCCATCGCGGTCGCCCACCCCGACCACGTCACGGAAGCGGAGGCCGACCACGGGGTGCGCAACCGCCTCATCTGGGGCGGCGGGATCATCCTGCCCGTCATCGTCCTCATGACGCTGCTGGTCTACTCGTCGGTCGTCGGCCGCGCATCGGCGCACGTGCCCGAGGACGGCGACCTCGTCGTCGACGTGATCGGGCACATGTTCTGGTGGGAGGTCGAGTACGAGGACCTCGACATCATCACCGCCAACGAGATCGTCGTCCCCGTCGACACCCGCGTGCGGTTCGAGCTGACGACCGAGGACGTGATCCACAGCTTCTGGATCCCCCGCATCCACGGCAAGCTCGACATGATCCCGGGTCGGACCAACAGCTTCACGTTCACCGCGACCGAGACCGGCGACTTCCGCGGCAACTGTGCCGAGTTCTGCGGCATCGCCCACGCCCAGATGGTCGCCTTCGTCCGGGTCGTCGAGCAGGACGAGTTCGACGCCTGGGTCGAGGACCAGCAGCAGGAGGCCGCGTCCGCCTCCCCCGCCGGCGAGCAGGTGTTCCTCGAAGCGGGGTGCGCGGCCTGCCACGCCGTCGACGGGACCGACGCGGTCGCACGGGTCGGCCCGGACCTGACCCACCTCGCCTCGCGCGGCACGCTCGCCGCCGGGATCGTCCCCAACACCCGGGAGAACCTCGCCACCTTGATCGTCGAGCCGCAGACCATCAAGCCGGGCATCCCGATGCCGCCGGCCCAGCTGACCGACGCCGAGCTCGAGGACCTCCTCGACTACCTGGAGGGCCTGTCGTGAGCGGTCTCGGCGGGTCGGTCGTGAGCGGCTCCGACGGGGGCCGCCGCGGGCCGGACTTCGACCTGCTCAACCAGGTCTGGGGATCGAAGCCGGGCCTGATCGGTTGGGCCGGTCAGTGCAACCACAAGGCGGTCGGTCGCCGGTTCATCTTCACCAGCTTCTTCTTCCTGATGCTCGGCGGCCTGCTCG
>CAYSTY010000580.1:0-1673 GCA_964433685.1 uncultured Actinomycetota bacterium
TCGTCGCCGCCGAGCCTCGCGGTGAGGTCCCGCCGCTGGTGCGGTTGCTCGACGGTCCGCCTCGGGTCGTGACCGCCGGGGTGGAGCTGTTCGAGACCACCCTCCGCGGTCAGGGCGTCGAGGTGGCCGCGGTCGACTGGCGCCCGCCCGTCGACGGTGACCTCGCCCCGGCGCTGGCACGCATCGCCGCCGACCCGCGCACGGCCTCGGCCAACCGCACCGCGTTGGAGCGCATCACGGCCGCCGAGCCGCACTGGGTCGCGGTCCGCACCGCCCGCGAAGCGGTCGGGCTCGAGACCGGCCAGTTCCTGCACGCCGGCCCGCCCATCACCTGGGAGCGCGCGTCCGGCCCGATGCGCGGCGCGCTGATCGCCGGGATGCTGTTCGAGGGGATGGCCGAGACGCCCGAGGAAGCCGAGGCGATCGGCGAACGCGGCGAGCTCGAGCTCTCGCCCTGCCACCACCACGGCGCGGTCGGCCCGATGGCCGGTGTCGTGTCCCCGTCGATGCCGATGTTCGCGGTCGAGAACGGACCGTTCGGCAACACCGCCTACTGCACGCTGAACGAGGGGCTCGGCAAGGTCCAGCGCTACGGCGCCTACGGCCCGGAGGTGATCGAGCGGCTCGGCTGGATGCGCGACGTGCTCGGTCCGGCGCTCGGGGCGGCGGTCAACCGGCTCGGGTCGCTCGACCTGCGGGCGATCATCACCCAGGCGCTCCAGATGGGTGACGAGCTCCACAACCGCAACCGCGCCGCGTCCTCGCTGATCGTGCGCGAGGTCGTCCCGCCGCTGCTCGAGGCCGGCATCGACCCCGGCGACGTCGCCGACGTGGTCCGGTTCGTCAACGGCAACGAGCACTTCTTCCTCAACCTCGGCATGCCCGCCGCGAAGGCCACGATGGACCCGGTGCGGGACCTGCCCGGCTGCAGCGTCGTGGTCGCCATGGCCCGCAACGGCACCGACTTCGGCGTGCAGGTCTCGGGCACCGGGGACCGCTGGTTCACCGGCCCGGCCGAGGTGCCGGACGGGCTGTTCCTCGGCGACTACGGCCCGGACGACGCCAACCCCGACATCGGCGACTCGACCATCACCGAGACGGCCGGGTTCGGCGGGTTCGCGATGGCGGCCGCGCCTGCCATCGTCCGCTTCGTCGGCGGCGTCGCCGGTGACGCGCTCGACGCGACCCGGTCGATGTACAGCATCACGCTCGGCGAGCACCCGCACTACCAGGTCCCCATCCTGGAGTTCCGCGGCACGCCGGTCGGGATCGATGTGACGCGGGTCGCCCGCACCGGGACGCTGCCGGCGGTCAACACCGGCATCGCCGGCAAGGTCGCGGGGACCGGCCAGGTCGGTGCCGGCCTCGTATCGCCGCCGATGGGTGCGTTCACCGACGCGGTCCGTGCCCTGGCCGAGCTCGCCGAACCACACCCGGGGTGACGGCCGGAGCACCCCTGCGATGACGACCGTCCTGGTGACCGGCGCCGGCGGCAAGACCGGCCGCGCCGTCGTGGACGCGGTCAGACGCCGAGGTGCGACGGCGCGAGCGTTCGTCCGCGACCCGGCCAAGGTCGACGACCTGGACGTGGACGCCGGCGGTGACCGGCGGGCGACTCGCGGCGGCGTTGGCGGCGGCGTTGGCGGCGGCGTTGGCGGCGGCGTTGGCGGCGT
>CAYSTY010000581.1:0-1668 GCA_964433685.1 uncultured Actinomycetota bacterium
TCCGCGCCGACCTCGACTTCGACGAGGTCGAGACCCAGACCGACACCTACGACCCCGAGGGCAACGGCGGCGTCCCGCTGCGCGAAGCCACCTCGGGCGAGGAGTACGAGGGCAGCGCCGCGCCCGCCGGCGGCACCGTCGGTGTCGACGGCGGCCCGCTCCAGGGCGGCAACGGCGACGGCACCTACCAGCGTGAGGAAGCCACCCGCGAGTTCGGCGTCGACCGGGTCACCACCCGGGTCGTTCGCGCCCCCGGTTCGGTCGAAGGGCTGTCGGTCGCGCTCGTGGTCGACGAGGCATCGCCGGTCAGCGACGGCGACCTGACCGAGCTGGTCAACGCGGCCGCCGGCCTCGACGAGGCCCGCGGCGACACCGTCGCGATCTCGCGGGTGACCATCCCCGCGCTCGAGGAGGTCCCCGAGGAGGCGGGCCTGCCGATGGACCTCATCAAGCAGGCCATCGCGCTGCTCGTGCTCGTGGTCGTCGCCGTCGGACTGTTCCTGATGTCCCGCGCCCGCCGCCGAGAGGAACCCGTCGAGGAGAAGGTCGTGCCCGCCGCGGTGCGCCCGACCCCGGTCCTCAGCGAACCCGACCACACCGAGGCGATGGCGCCCGTCAGCACCGTGCAGGACGAGGTCGCCGAGCTGGTCGAACGCCAGCCCGAGGAGATCGCGGCCCTGCTGCGCGGGTGGCTCGCCGACCGTAGGACGGTGTCGCGATGACCACCGCCGTCGCCGGCGTCCTCGGACGCGCCCAGAAGGCCGCCGCGGTCATGATCGCGGTCGGACCGGAACGTTCGTCGGGTGTGCTCGCCTACCTCGACGAGGACGAGATCGAGCAGCTCACCGTCGAGATCGCGACCCTCGGGGCGGTCCCGCCGCACCAGCTCGAAGCCATCCTCGAGGAGTTCCAGACCGAGGCCATCGCCCACCAGCACCTCATCTCCGGCGGGGAACGGCACGCCCGCGAGATGCTGCGCAAGATCCACGGCGACGAGGCCGACGAGATCGTCGACCGGCTGCTGGCCACCACGCAGTCCGCGCCGTTCCACTTCCTGCGCCTGCACGAGCCCGCCGAGGTGCTCCAGCACCTGCGTGACGAGCACCCGCAGACGGTCGCGCTCGTGATGGCGCACCTGCCCGCGCGCCTCGGCGCGAGCCTCCTCGCCGGTCTCGACCCCGAGGTCCAGGCCGACGTCGCCTCGCGCCTGGCCACCCTCGAACGCGCCGACCCCGACGTCGTCCACCACGTCGAGGAAGCGCTGCGATCCCGCCTCGGTGAGGTGCGTCGCAAGAGCGGCCGCCGCGACGGCGTCAAGGAGCTCGCCGACCTGCTCAACCAGGTCGACCGCACCACGGAGCGCTCCATCCTCGGTCAGCTCGAGGCCAGCGACCCCGCGCTCGCCGAACGTGTCCGCGCCCTGATGTTCGTCTTCGAGGACCTGGTCACCATCGACGACCGCTCCCTGCAGGAGGTCCTGCGCCAGATCGACCCGCAACGTCTGGCGGTCGCGCTCAAGGGGACCACGTCCGAGCTGCAGTCCAAGCTCGAACGCAACCTCTCCGAACGTGCCCGCATCACCCTCGTCGAGGAGATGGACCTGCTCGGCCAGGTCCGCCTCAAGGACGTCGAGGACGCCCAGTCCGAGGTCGTGCGCACCGTCCACGA
>CAYSTY010000582.1:0-1666 GCA_964433685.1 uncultured Actinomycetota bacterium
CGCTGCTGGTCGCCGCCGGCGCATCGGGGCTCGAGGCGCTCGAGCACATCATCACCGTGCTCGGGCTACCGTTCTTCTTCCTGGGGCTGGCGATCATCTACTGCCTGGTGCGGGCGTTCCGACGCGAACGGGTCCCGGACCGTCAGCAACGGACGCGGCGTCGCCCGGCGGACACCACCGATACCGAGACGGCGGCACCGACGTGACGGATGGAAGCGAACCGGACCGGGAGGCCGCCCGAGCCGCCCTCATCGCCCGCCTGGCGCAACGACGCGCCGAGCTCGCCGGTGAGCTCGAACGCCTCACCGCCCCGCCGGACGAGGCGGCGGTCGTCGCCTTCGGTAAACGCGTCGGGGACGGCACCACCGAGGCCGTCGAGCGCATCAGCACGACCCTGACCGCCCGTTCCATCGCCGCGTCGCTCGCGGAGGTCGACCGGGCGCTCGAGAAGGTCGACGCCGGCACGTTCGGGATCTGCGACGTCTGCGGCGACGCCATCCCGATCGAGCGGCTCGAGGCGCGCCCGTTCACCTCGCGCTGCATCCGGCACGCGGCCTGACGAACGTGCCCGCGGCGGCGGTCAGACCTCGGTGAGGATCCGCGGCCCGTCATCGGTGATGGCGATGGTGTGCTCGGCGTGACCGGCGCGGCTGCCGTCCTCGGTCCGGATCGTCCACCCGTCGTCATCGATGGTGAAGCCGTCGTGACCACCGGCGTGGAACATCGGCTCGATCGCGATCACCAGCCCCGTCTTGAGCTTCAGCCCCCGACCCGCGGGGCCCTCGTTCGGGACCGACGGGTCCTCGTGCATCTCACGACCGACGCCGTGCCCGCCCCACCCCTCGGGGATGCCGTAGCCGGCCTCGCGGCCGATCGTGCCGATCGCGTGCGCGATGTCACCGATGCGGTTGCCGGGCACGGCCGCGGCGATACCGGCGTACAGCGCCGCCTCCGTGCGCTCGATCAGCGTCAGGTCCTCCTCGCGGGCGGCGCCGACCACGAAGCTGCGGGCGGCGTCACCGGCCCAGCCGTCCTTGTAGACGCCGAAGTCGATGCTGACCAGGTCGCCGTCCTCGAGCGGGGTGTCGTTCGGGATCCCGTGGACGATGACGTCGTTGACCGAGGCGCAGATGACACCGGGGAACGGCGTCGGTGCGAAGTGCGGCTGGTAGTCGAGGAACGCCGAGGTGGCCCCGTGTTCGGCGATGACCTCGCGCGCGACCTCGTCGAGGTCGAGGGTGGTCACCCCGACGCTGGCGGCGGCGCGCATGGCCTCGTGGGCGAGCGCGACGATGCGGCCGGCCTCACGCAGGGCTTCGATGTCACGGGGGGACTTGCGGACGATCACCGGGTGCCTCGACGCTCGACGGGAGACGCCGAGGCTACCCCGGGTGCGGGACCGCGAACCTCAGCGCATCGCCTGGCCGGCGGAACGCAGGCTCTGGCACGCCTCGACGACACGGGCGGCCATGCCCTCCTCGGCGGACTTGCCGTACGAACGCGGGTCGTAGACCTTCTTGTCGCCGACGTCGCCGTCCACCTTGAGCACCCCGTCGTAGTTGCGCATGACGTGGTCGACGATCGGTCGCGTGAAGGCGTACTGGGTGTCGGTGTCGACGTTCATCTTGACCACGCCGTGGTCGAGCGCCTCGTGGATCTCCTCGAG
>CAYSTY010000583.1:0-1661 GCA_964433685.1 uncultured Actinomycetota bacterium
TGCCGCTGTCGGGCAACCGCATCGGGGTGCTGCTCGGCAGCTACCTGCTCGACCACACCGAGGCCGCGCGTCCGCTCGGGGTGCGCTCGGTCGTCTCCACGCCCATGTTCGACGAGGTCTGTGCCGCGCGGGGTGCCCGCGCCGAGGCCACCCTCACCGGGTTCAAGTGGATCGCGCGCGCCGCCCGTGAGCTCGAGGTCAGCGACCAGCGGACCTTCGTCTACGGCTTCGAGGAGGCGCTCGGCTCGTCGGTCGGACCCGTCGTGCGCGACAAGGACGGCATCGGTGCCGCCGTGGCGTTCGCCGAGATGGTCGCGACGCTCGAAGCCGAGGGACGCTCCGTCCTCGACCGCATCCGTGAGCTGTCCGAGCAGCACGGCGCCTGGATCAGCCACCAGGTCAGCGTCACCCGACCGGGTGCCGCCGGGCAGCGCGAGATCGCGGAGGCGATGGCGCTGCTCTCGGACCGCACCCCGGAGATGCTCGGCGGGCTGGCGGTGACCGCGGTCACCGACTACCGCACCGGCGCCGACCAGCGGCCGCCGTGGCTGGCCGCCACCGACCTCGTCGAGCTGTCCCTCGAGGGCGGCGGGCGCGCCATGATCCGGCCCTCCGGGACCGAACCGAAGTGCAAGGTCTACGTCGACCTGCGCGCCGAGCTGAGCGCCGACGCCGACCTCGTCGCGCTCGAAGCCGACCAACTCGCGCTCGCCGACCGCGTCGGCCACGACCTGATCGACTTCGTCGGCCTCGGCTGACGACTGCGGCTCCGGCCGCGCCCCGACCGCCGCGACCGAGGCGGCCCCACCACACGACCGCGCAGCGACAGGATCCCACGATGCCGATCGCCAGCCCCGACGTCTACAACCAGATGATCGACCGTGCCAAGGACGGCGCGTTCGCCTACCCGGCCATCAACGTCACCTCGTCGCAGACGCTGCTCGCCGCCCTCCGCGGGTTCGCCGAGGCCGAGAGCGACGGCATCGTGCAGGTGTCGACCGGTGGTGCTGCGGCGTGGTCCGGCTTCACCGTCAAGGACATGGTCGTCGGTGCCACCGGGTTCGCCGAGTACGCCAAGGTCGTCGCCGAGCAGTTCCCGGTGCAGGTCGCTCTCCACACCGACCACTGCCCCAAGGACAAGCTCGACGGGTTCATGCGGCCGCTCGCGCAGATCAGCGCCGACCGCGTCGCCCGCGGCGAGGACCCGCTGTTCAACTCCCACATGTGGGACGGCTCGGCGGTCGAGCTCGAGGAGAACCTCAGCCTCGCCGAGGAACTGCTCGAGCTGTGCGTGCGCGGCAGGACCATCATGGAGATGGAGATCGGCGTCGTCGGCGGTGAGGAGGACGGTGTCGTCGGCGAGATGAACGAGAAGCTCTACTCCACCCCGGAGGACGCCCTCGCGACCGCCCGCAAGCTCGGCACCGGTGAGAACGGCCGCTACCTGCTGGCCGCGACCTTCGGCAACGTCCACGGCGTCTACAAGCCCGGGCACGTCCAGCTGCGGCCCTCGATCCTCAAGGACCTGCAGGACGCGGTCGCTGCCGAGGTCGGCGGCGGCGACAAGCCGTTCGACCTGGTGTTCCACGGCGGCTCGGGCTCGAGCCTCGAGGAGATCCACGAGGCGCTCGACCACGGCGTGGTCAAGATGAACGTCGACA
>CAYSTY010000584.1:0-1651 GCA_964433685.1 uncultured Actinomycetota bacterium
TCGCCGACGCGGTCTCCTTCGCCAGCTCCTTGACCTCGTTGGCCACCACCGCGAAGCCCTTGCCGGCCTCACCCGCACGCGCCGCCTCGATCGTGGCGTTCAGCGCCAACAGGTTGGTCTGCTCCGCGATCGACGTGATCACCTCGATCACCTTCCCGATCTCCGCCGAGCTCTCACCCAACTTCGACACGTTCGCGTTGGTCACCTCAGCCGACGCCACCGCCTCCGCCGCCACCTTCGACGCCGCCGACGAACTCGTCGCGATCTCACGCACCGACGCCGACATCTCCTCCACCGCCGTCGCCACCGTCTGCACGTTGTGGGACACCTGCTCACCGGCAGCCGCCACCACGTTCGCCTGCACCGAAGTCTCCTCCGCCGCAGCACCCACCTGCGACGACACCGCCGCCAACTCCTCCGACGACACGCGGACGCTCTCGGCGTCCTTGCGGACGCGACGGGTCAGCTGCTGGGACAGCAGCCACGAGGTCCCGACGGCGAGGGCGAGCGCGACGGCCGCCATGGTGATGCCGACCCGCCGGTTGTTCGAGGACGTCGCGTCCGCGGCCGTGAAGCTGTCGGTCGCGGCGTCCGTGAAGAAGTCGAGCAGGCCCGTGGCCGCCTCGCCCTGCACGGTGATGGCTTCCATGACGTCGGTGTTCAGGAGGGTCACGGCACCGTCGCGGTCACCATCGGCCACCATCTGGTACTGGCGGTCCCAGACCGCGTCGATGCCGGCGTAGGCGTCGCGGAACGCCGCGGTCCGAGCACGGGCCTCGTCACCCATGGCCAGCTCGTCGAGACGGTTCAGCGCCTCGGTGAGCGTGGCCTCCTGCGCGGGGACCATCTCCTGGACCCCGGCGACGACCTCCGGCGTCCCGTCGGCGACCGCCCACAGCACGAGCCGGTTGAGCTCGAGGACGGCGGTGTTCGCGTCGCTCGCCAGACGCAGCTCCTCCGACTGGATCTGTGCGGTGTCGGTCGCCTGCGCGACGCGATCGGTACCGGCGATGACCACGGTGAGGGTGACGACGAACACGAGGACGACGGTGGCGAAACCGCCGAGCAGCCGTGCCCGGAGAGAGAGGTTCTTGAGCGACATGGGTGATCATCCCTGATCGTTGGGGCGGCGTCCGGGATCGGACACCGCGCGCGCCGGCCGGTGCGTCAGCGCCTCCACCACGGCCCGGTACTACCGGACCATTCGGCCTCGGCCACGCGGGGGTAAGCACTCGCGGGTCCGCCGCGCGACGTGCGCGTACGGCACGAGGCGAGGTAGCCCGAGACGCAGACGTGGCCGCTGCCAGGGGAGGCAGCGGCCACGTCGAGTGCGGGGACGATCAGGCGGGTGCGTGTACGAGCGACGCGGGGACGGCCGCGTCCTGACCCACCTGACCCTCGCCAGCACCGGACCTGTCGGCACGTCCGCGCCCGGCTCCACCGACCAGGGCGTGCAGATCGGTCGCGACGTCGCGCAGCTGCACCGCTGCGTCCTGGGTCCGCACCGCACCCTGCGAGGTCTCCCCCGCCGCCAGCGCCACCGACCCGATGTTCTCGGCGATCTCCGCCGAACCCCGCGCCGCCTCGTTCACGCTGCGCGAGATCTCGTTCGTCGTCGCCGTCTGCTCCTCCACCGCGGACGCGATCGTGT
>CAYSTY010000585.1:0-1646 GCA_964433685.1 uncultured Actinomycetota bacterium
CCGTCGAGACCTGCCCGCACTACCTCACCCTCGCCGCCGAGGACGTCCCGGACGGCGGCACCGCGTTCAAGTGCGCCCCTCCGATCCGGGCAGCGGCGAACCGGGAGTTGCTGTGGGCGGCGCTCGCCGACGGGACCATCGACGCGATCGTGTCCGACCACTCACCGGCCCCGCCCGCGCTGAAGGCCGTCGACTCGGGCGACCTCGTGGCGGCGTGGGGCGGGATCGCGTCCCTCCAGCTCGGCCCGTCACTGGTGTGGACCGAGGCACGCCGACGTGGCCACGACCTCGCCGACCTCGTGCGGTGGATGGCGGCTGGCCCGGCCCGCACCGCCGGCATCACCCGGAAGGGGACGCTCGCACCCGGCGCCGACGCCGACCTCGTCGTCTTCGACCCGGACGCGACCTGGACCGTCGACGCGACGGCGCTCCACCACCGGCACCCGACCTCCCCCTACGACGGCCGGCAGCTGACCGGCCGCGCCGTCACCACCTACCTGCGCGGCCGTGCCGTCGACCCGTCCGGGCCGCCGACCGGCCGCACCCTCCTGCGAGGCGACCTGTGACCGACCTGCCCGACCCGCAGCTGCGGGGCAGCTCCACCGGCCTGATCGACCTCGCCGCGCGACGCCTCGGCGGGATGATCCTGGCCGCCGACGACGAGTTCTTCGCCGCCAAGGAGAACCTGCTCGAGCCCCTCCCCCCACTGTTCGACCCGCACCACTTCGGGGACCGCGGCAAGGTGATGGACGGCTGGGAGACCCGACGGCGACGCGACCTGCCAGGCGCCGACAGCTGCGTGATCCGGCTCGGTGTCGCGGGCATCGTCGACGCGGTCGTGGTCGACACCACCCACTTCCGCGGCAACTACCCCGAGGCGTTCACCCTCGAGGGGTGCGTCAGCGAGGCCGGCCCGCCGGGTGGGGACACGACGTGGTTCGAGCTGCGTGAGCGGACCGAGCTGCGCGGTGACGCGCTCCAACGCTTCGAGGTCGCGACCGGCTCGCGGGTCACCCACGTCCGGTTCTCGATCATCCCCGACGGTGGGGTCGCGCGGCTGCGCATCCTCGGCCGCGGGTTGCCGGACCTGCACCGAGCGGCCGACGGGGCGGGACGCCTCGACCTCGCCGCCGCCCTCAACGGGGGGCGCGCCATCGCGTGCTCGGACGAGTTCTTCTCCTCGCCGCACAACCTCGTGATGGTCGGCGACGCGCGGTCGATGGGCGATGGGTGGGAGACCAAGCGTCGCCGCGGCCCTGGTGAGGACTGGGCCGTCATCGCGCTCGCCACCACCGGCACGGTGGAGCGGCTCGAGGTCGACACCACCCACTTCAAGGGCAACTACCCCGACCGCATCGTCATCGAGGCGGTCGCCGCCCCCGACGCGGCCTCTGCGGCCGACCTGCCGACCGACGGGTGGACGACGCTCCTGCCGCCGACCCCGACGGAGCCCCACCTGCGGCACGTCTTCGACGCCGCCGCGTCCGTCGAGGCCACCCACCTCAAGCTCCGCGTGCTGCCCGATGGCGGCGTGGCGCGGCTGCGGGCCTTCGGCGTGGTGAGCGAGGAGGGGTGGCGCCGGCACGGTCTGGCCGTCCTGAACGCCTCGACGCCGGAGGTCGCCCAAGTGGCCCTTCGCACCTGCT
>CAYSTY010000586.1:0-1643 GCA_964433685.1 uncultured Actinomycetota bacterium
CGCGACGGGGAGGAGCGTCCCGACGAGGACGTTCCCGTGATCGCCCTCCCGGGGTGATCGAGGAAGGGACCCAGGAACCCATGGCTCGTTACACCGGCCCCATGACCAAGAAGTCGCGCCGCTACGGCGTCGACCTCAAGGGCAACGACAAGAACTTCGACAAGCGCCCCTACCCACCGGGCGAGCACGGTCGCGGCCGCATCAAGGAGTCGGAGTACCTCCTCCAGCTCCGCGAGAAGCAGAAGGCGCGCTACTACTACGGCGTGCTCGAGAAGCAGTTCCGCCGCTACTACGAGGAGGCCAACCGCAAGGACGGCCTCACGGGTGAGAACCTGCTGATCCTGCTCGAGCTGCGGCTCGACAACGTCGTCTACCGCGGCGGCTTCGCGCGCACCCGGGCCGAGGCCCGGCAGATGGTCTCGCACCGTCACGTCACCGTGAACGGGCGCTCGACCAACATCCCCTCCTACCGGGTCAAGCCGGGGGACGTGGTGCAGATCCGCGAGAAGTCCCGCTCCAGCCAGGCCGTGGTCGGCTCGCTCGAGGTGTTCGGCGCGCGCGACGTGCCGGGGTGGCTGTCCACCGACCTCGACCAGTTCTCGGTCACGGTCGTCGACCAGCCGATCCGGTCGCAGATCGACGCGCCCGTCACCGAGCAGATGATCGTCGAGCTCTACTCCAAGTGAGCACCTGACGCGTCCGGGCCGGTCGACACCGGCCCGGACGCCGACGCGGCCTCCGGCCGCGACCGTGCGCACCGCCTCATCACCCTCTCGGCGCCCGTCGAGAGGCCCACGACCGGCCCGGTAACCGGGGCGTGGGGTCAGCGGACGCGTCGCCGATGGACCGGGAACGAGGGCGACGCGTCGGTGGGGGGAGGTCCCCACCGAACCTCAAGCGAAGGAACCAGCACAGATGTCGGACTTCGGCTTCTACGACGACGACAGCTTCGGCCTCGGCGAGACCCAGGGCGGTTCGCCCTTCATCGCCTACCGGCCCCGGCTCGAGGAGCAGATCCTCGACGAGGGCCTGCGCTCGCGGTTCACCATCGACCCGCTCGAGCCCGGCTTCGGCTACACCATCGGCAACTCGCTGCGCCGGACGCTGCTGAGCGCCGTCCCGGGTGCCGCGGTGACGCGTATCCGCTTCACCTCCGCGCAGGCCGCCGGCCCCGAGGGCGGGTCGGTCCTGCACGAGTTCTCGGCCATCGAGGGCGTCAAGGAGGATGTGACCGACATCATCCTCAACATCAAGGACCTCGTGGTCCGCTCCGACTCCGACGAGCCGGTCGAGATCTTCCTCGGTGGTGACGGTCCCGGTGTCCTGACCGCGGAGAACATCTTCGCGCCCTCGCAGGTCGAGGTGGTCAACGAGGACCTGCACATCGCCACCCTCAACGCCAACGGCCACCTCGAGATGTACCTCACCGTCGAGCGCGGTCGCGGCTACACCACCGCCGACAACAACAAGCGCGGCAACGACCCGATCGGCGTCATCGCGATCGACTCGGTGTTCTCGCCCATCCGGCGGGTCGCCTACCGGGTCGAGTCGACCCGCGTCGAGCAGATGACCAACTACGACAAGCTGATCCTCGACGTCGAGACCGACGGGTCGCTGTCGCCGGCGCAGGCGCTGTCGTCGGC
>CAYSTY010000587.1:0-1642 GCA_964433685.1 uncultured Actinomycetota bacterium
TCGGCAGCGGCCGCAGCGGCGCGCTCATCGGGTGGCGGGGCACTGGCTCGTGATGTCCATGCCGGAGACCGTGCCGGCCCCGCACCCAAGATCAGTCACCTGCGCGGGGAAAGATCAGCACCGTGCCATGCGGGTTGCCGGCAGGGGTGGGGCGGCTACCGGTGTGGGTGTCGTTCCAGGTCAAGTTCTGCCCTGGGCAACCGAAGAGGAAGGCGTGACCATGACGCCCAAGAAGCTCACCGCGATCGCCGCCGCCCTGCTCGCCGCGACGCTCACGCTCACCGCCTGCGGCGGAGCCGACGACCCGGAGCCGACCACCGCGCCCACCCAGGGTGCCGAGCCCACCACGGAGCCGACGGAGGCCGAGTCCCCGGAGCCCACCGAGGAGCCGGCGCCGGAGGGCATGGAGTACACCCTCGCGGACGGCACCACGGTCGCCATCGACCCGGCGGCGCCGCTTCCGGACGAGGTGGTCGCGGACCTCCGGGCACAGGCTTCCTTCTCACCTTCGGCCATCGGGACCACGGCTGAGCTCGATGCGGCCCTGATGCGCGCGATGGACGCAATCGAGAATGTGGAGGCTCTCGGCAAGCGCGCCTACGTCGTCTCCGTGTCAGGCGGCTACGACAGCAAGGGCAACCTCATCGAGACGTACTTCGCCTCGACGGTCTACGACCCCGAGGACCCGCTCTACACCGACGACGCCGTCTTCCAGGATCACGCCACCGCCCTCAAGGTGGCCCAGGAACGCGTCGCCGGCGCACCCAACCCGAACGACTACGTCATCCTCGACCTCGTCGGCTGAGCAGCTCCCTTCCGCAGCCCGGCTCGCTCACAGCGAGCCGGGCTGCAGCTCTGCGAGGCGGTACCAGCTGTACCTCTCGGAGACCACACGCGGCGAGGGACCGCTCCGGAGCCGAGCGAGGGCGGAGTACACCGCCCGCGTGCCGTACGGCGTCCCCCGATCGTGCAGGCGCACCTCGACGTCGCGGATCTTCACCTCCGCCACCGAGCGCTCGGCCATGACCTCGGCCATCGCCGCCAGGACGTGCTCACCAGCCGAGAGCTGGCGGCTCTCCGTGCCGTCCGCGACCCGGTACACATCGCGCCGCACACGCACCAGCACGCTGCCTTCCCGGGTCTCCAGCGCCACCGCGTCCTGCAACGTGACCACCGGCCACGGACCGCCGGCCCGACGCACCTCGGCGAACAGCTCCGCCCGCGAGAACACCGCCTCGCCACTGCCGGCGAGCGCCTGAGCGGCACGCTGCACCGCCAACCGCGCCCCGACCACCGGCCGCGAACGACGCACACCGACCACCGACAACCGCCGCCCCTCGACCAGGACGAACGGGACCGTTCGCACGCCATCGACCGCCGTCCACCCAGGACGACGGGCACCGCTCGACCGCTGTGCTCGTCGGGGTGACCGCTCAGTAGGTGAATGCGGTGAGGCGGGCGCGCAGGTTGGCGCTCGTGTCGGCGAGCTCGCCGACCGCACCGTGCATGCGGCTCATGACCTCGCTCGACGTCGACGCGGCCTCGGCCACGCCCGTGATGTTCGCGGCGATCTCGCCCGAGCCGGTGGCGGCCTCGGTGACGCTGCGGGACATCTCGGCGGTGGTGGCGGTCTGCTCCTCCA
>CAYSTY010000588.1:0-1638 GCA_964433685.1 uncultured Actinomycetota bacterium
GCGGCCGGGCTCGCGGTCGGGTTCTGGGCCGACACCGACGAGCTGCGCCAGAACTGGCAGGAGGACCGCCGGTGGGAACCCGAGTGGTCCGACGAGCAGCGCTCGGCGGGGCACGCGGGGTGGCGCAAGGCCGTCGAGCGCACCCTCGACTGGGTCGACGTCGACTGAACGGCCCGGCGCCCGGGGCGGCCCGCGTACACGTTCCTGGGAGGCGTCCCAGGAACCGTCACGATGACCGCGGTCCAGCGGAACCCGGGTGCACGTTCCTGGGAGGCGTCCCAGGAGACGGTGCAGGCTGACGTCGCCGCGCCCTGCCGCTACGGTTAGGTCGCCCTAAGTTCGCCGTCGCCGCGAGGTCCCGTGTCCGCCGCTCCGACCGCTGCGACCGGTCCGCCCGTCGTCGCCGGCGACCTGGACACCGTCGCGGCGCGGTTGCGCGAGGCCGGGGTCCTCGACCTGCGGTGCGACGTCCCGACGGGGACCGGTTGGGCGAACCTGCCGACCGTGCTCGACGACGTGGCGAGGTGGCACGAACGACTCGCGGCACAGCACGCCGACGCCCGCGCTGCGGCGGCCTACCTGTCGAACTGGGTCGCGGCCGCACCGGCACTGGTGGTCGGACTGCCCGCGGTCGTGGCCGGCATCGTCCCTGCACCGCCGGCCGATCGGTTGGCGTTGCACCGGTCCGCCGCGGGGGTGGTGGACGCCTACGCGGTCGCCTCCCGGACGACCGTGCGCCGCGGGCCGTCCGGCGAGGCCGAGGGCGAGTTGGTCGTCGCCGCGGACGTCGTCGCCGCGCTCACCACGCCGCTGGTGGAGACGCTGTGCGACCGGCTGCCCGTCGGCGTACCGATGGTCTGGGGTGGCGTCGCCGACGCGCTGGCGAGCTACGTGCTGTGGTTCGGTCGTGAGACCGGCACGGACACCGGGCGACTGTGGGCACGGACCGAGCGTCTGGTCGACCGGCTGACCGCGGTCACCGCGCTCCGCACGCGCCCGCGGCTGATGCCGGTGCGCTGGTCGGGCGGGACCGACGACTACGCCACCCGCGGGACCTGCTGCCTGTACTACCGCACCTGTGGCCCGGACACGCCGACCGAGCTGCGCTACTGCTCGACCTGCCCGCTCCGCGACGAGGACGAGCGCACCGGCCGGCTCGTGAGCCACCTCGAGGCAACCGCCCCGCGGACCACGCGGTAACTGGCCCCTGGCAGCCAGGTTCTGGCACGCCACGGCCGGCCCGCCGCGGCCCACCGGGCAGAAGCTGGCCCCTGGCAGCCAGGTTCTGGCGCGCCACGGCCGGACCGCCGCGGCCCACCGGGCAGAAGCTGGCCCCTGGCAGCCAGGTTCTGGCGCGTCGCCGGTACCGTCGGGCGCCATGTCGACACCCGTCCCGCCCCTGACGCTCGGCCCCCTCGAGGTGTGGCCGCCGGTCGTGCTCGCCCCGATGGCGGGCGTCACCGACGCGCCGTTCCGGACCCTGTGCCGCCGGCACGGTGGCGGGCTGTACGTCAGCGAGATGGTGGGTGCCCGCGGTCTGGTGGAGGGCAGCTCCAGCTCGGCGATGCGCGCCGCGTTCGCCCCGGACGAGTCGCCCCGCTCCATCCAGCTGTACGGCATCCACGCCGACGACGTCGG
>CAYSTY010000589.1:0-1636 GCA_964433685.1 uncultured Actinomycetota bacterium
GGCGTTCGCGGTCGCGGCGCCGGGGGTCGGGGCGTTCACGGCGCCGACGGCGTCCGCGGACGGCTGCGGCGTGGCGGTGACGGACTGCTGGGTCGAGGTCGGCGCGACGGTGGCCGTGTCGCCGGTGGCGGAGGTCGACGCCGCGGCGAGCGCAGCCGTGCCCGACCCGCTGGGGCCGCCGAAGTGCGCGGATCCGGCGGCGTCCCCGGCCGAGCCGACGGCTCCGCCTGCAGCCCCGGCCCCGCCGGTCAGGGAATGGGCCGAAGCTGGCGTCCCAGCGCCAGATCGCGCCCATTCCTCGGCGGAGGTGGGGTCGGTGAGGGCCGAGGCTGGCCCGGAGGGGGAGCCGGCGCCCGCAGCGGCCAGGCCGGCAGCGGCAGCGTCGACCAGGCCGCCAGCCATGAGATCCGTGTCGGTGGTGGGGACCGCCGGGCCGGCGGAGCCGGGTCCACCGGCGGCGGGTCCGCCGGCCACGGGTCCACGGGCGACGTCGTCCGTCGAGGCGGAGCCCGTGGTGCCGACGGCCGGCACCGCGCCGAGCTCGCCCGCCCCGGCACCCAGGGCGGCGCTCGTGGTGGCGTCCGCCCCGCCGGCTGCCGCACCGCCGGCGTCGGCCACCTCAGCGGCACCCCCGTCGGCCCCCGCACCTGCGGCACCCGACGCACCGGGACCGCCCTGGGTCGGGACGCCGTCGGCGCGACGGGCCGCGAGACGCGCGGCGAGGTCGAGGACGGTGCCACCCCCCTCGCGGTCGGCGGCGTCGAGCTGCTCGGCGGCGGCGCGCACGACCTGCGCGACCGTCACGGCCTTGCCGACGGCCGCGTCGAGGGTCTTGGCGAAGTCGCCCGCCGAACCCGCGGAGCCGACGGAGCCGGGGCGGCCACGGCCGCCGTCGGGCGCGGGTGTCGGCGCGGGCAGCACCGTGATCGTCGTCATCGCTCCCCCTTCGGGGTGGACGGGTCGGGACCGTCGGGTCCCTGGTCGGGCCGGGTGGCCCTGCGGGTCGCGGTCTCGTCGAGCACGATCTGCTCGAGACGCTCCTCCTCGGCCCGGACCTCCACGTCGTGGCGGTCCGAGAGCTTCTCGAGGGTCGTCATGCGCACGCGCGCCGCGCCCCACTCCTGGGTGCGCGCGTCGACGTGCGCGGCGGCGGCCGCGAGGGCGAGGGTGTGCTCGGCGACGAGCGAGCCGAGCGCGGCGCGGCTCGCCACGGCGAGGCGCCAGGCGTTCTCGTCGGAGCGGTCGGGCAGCGTCGAGCCGTGCAGCAGCGCCTCGGTCTCGAGGCGGCGGCGGCGGGCGGCCTGGCGCTCGGCGTTGGCGCGGGCGAGCTCGGCGGCGGCGATCTCCTCCTGGGAGCGTCGCAGCCGCAGCAGGCCGGCGAGGCGGAAGTTGCTCATGCCGCCACCCCCATCCGGGTCACGAGGTCGGTGAGCTGCTGCCACGAGCGGTCGGCCGCGGCGGGCTCGGCCATGCCCTGGCGCAGGAACGCGTCGATGGCGTCCGCGTGCGTCACGGCCGCGTCGACGAGCGGGTTGGAGCCGGAGACGTACGCGCCCACGTCGAGCAGGTCCTGCGCCCGACGGCGGGCCGCGAGCGCGCGGCGCAGCGCGGTGGCGGCGGCCTGCTGCTGGGGCGT
>CAYSTY010000590.1:0-1632 GCA_964433685.1 uncultured Actinomycetota bacterium
CGAACACCACGTCGCCGGCCGGGTCGTGGAAGGTCGGGAAGACGATGTCGTACTCGTCGACCATCTCGACACCGAGCTGGTGCTGCTCGTTGGTGTGCACGCCGAGGAAGGCGATCTCCTCCTCGGCCGCCGCGGTGTCGAGCAGCAGCGGCAGCTCGCGCTTGCAGGGCTCGCAGAAGCTGGCGAAGAAGTTGATGACCACGGGCTGACCGTCGGCGTTGCGATCGCGGATCCACGCGGCGGCGGCCGACCAGTCGACCTCCTCGAGGTGGGCGTCCGCGGACGGCACCGTGTCGGGTGCCGGTACCTCGGCGACGCTCAGCCCCGCGTCCGCGGGCAGGTCCGGCGCGTCGTCCCCCGGCGCACCGGGGCCGAAGTCGGCGACCTGCTCGCCGCCGGTGCAGCCCGCGAGCACGACCGCGACCGCGGCCGCTGCCACCACCATCCGACGCACCGTTGCTCCTCGATCGGTCGACCGGGCAGGGTACGAGGCCGCGGAGGCGCTCAGGTACGCGACGCGACGCGGGCGAGGACCTCGTCCGAGACCGCGAGGAAGGTGTCGACCTCCTCCGGGGTGCCCACCGACACGCGGATCTGTTCGTGCATGCCGTACGGCTGCAGCGGTCGGACCCCGACCCCCCGCTGCGCGTACGCGTCCACGATCGGTTCGGACGGCTCACCGAGCTCGATGGTCACGAAGTTGCCGAGCCCCGCGGTGATGGGCACGCCGAGCTCCCGCAGGTGGGTGGCCATCCGGGCCCGGCCCTCCACGGTTCGGTCGACGCCGGTCGTGAGGTGGTCGCGGTCCGCGATCGACGCGATCGCGGCGGCCTGCGACGCCGCCGTGACGTTGAACCGGGGACGCCACCCGTCGATCCCCGCGACGAGGTCGGCGGGCCCCATCAGCGCACCGACCCGCAGGCCCGCGAGGGCGTGCGCCTTCGAGAAGGTCCGGGTGACCAGGACGCGGGGGTGGTCGACGCCGAGCTCGGCGTAGGTGGCGTAGCTCGGGTCCCCGGCGGCGTAGTCGTGGTAGGCCTCGTCGATCAGGACCGTCACGTGCTCGGGCAGCTCCCCGAGGAGCGCGGTGAGTTCGGCGCCGGACAGGTGCTGGTTGGTGGGGTTGCCCGGGTTGTCGACGACGACCACCGCGGTCGCGTCGGTGACCTGTGCGAGCAACGCCTCGGGGTCGCGGGCGTAGCCGTCGCGGTCGGCGGTCGCCGCGCCGCCGTCCGGTGCCTCGACGTAGCGCGCCCCGGCGTTGCGCGCCCCGAGGCGGTGCACGATGAAGCTGCGCTCGAAGGCGAGGACCTCGGCGACCCGGCCGTCGTCACCCGGTCGGGCCAGGTAGGCCAGGGCGTCCATGAGCAACGCGGCCGAACCGTTGCCGACGCTGACCTGGTCGAACGACAGCCCGGCGTCGTCCGCGATCGCCTGCCGGAGCGCCACCGCCTGGTCGTCGGGGTACAGGTGGGCCCGCGCGACCGCCTCGTTGGCGGCCGTCACCGCGGCGGGTGACGGGCCGAACGGGGACTCGTTGGAGGACAACCGCACGGCCATCCCGGGGGGCGGCCCAGCGGCGGAGGACGAGGCGATCGAGGACACGGACGGCTCCCGGCGTCGGCGCGTGGG
>CAYSTY010000591.1:0-1627 GCA_964433685.1 uncultured Actinomycetota bacterium
ACCTCCCCGACCCGGACCCGGTCGATCAGCAGCAGCGCGGTCGAGGTCACCACCAGCAGGATGGTCGACAGCGCCATGGCCTGCCCGAAGTTGGCCGCGCCGGGGCGACCGAGGGCGCGGAAGATCGCGACGGGCACCGTCGGCAGCTCGGCACGCGCGACGAACACGGTCGCGCCGAACTCACCCACGGCGACGGCGAAGGCGAACCCGGTCGCGACGAGGGCGGTCCGGGCCACGATGGGCAGGTCGATCTCACGCCAGATCCGGCCCGGCGGGGCACCGAGGGTCGCCGCGGCCTCGCGGAGCCGGACATCGATGGCCTCGATGGCCGGCACGAGGCTGCGCACCACGAACGGTGTGGCGATCAGGGCCTGCGCGAGCGGGACCAGCAGCGGGCTGCCACGGAGGTCGAGCGGCGGCCGGTCGAAGCTGATCAGGAAGCCGAACCCGACGGTGACCGCCGAGGTCCCGAGCGGCAGCATCAACCCGCGGTCGACGAGGCGCGTCAGTCGTCCCCGTCGCGACGTGACCGCGACGGCCGTGCAGGTCCCGACGACCACCGCGATCACCGCGGCCGCCGACGCGAAGATCAGCGAGTTGCGGACCGCGTCGAGCGGCGCGACCGACAGGACCGTCCCGCGCGCCTGCGTCGCGAGACCGGTGAAGTGCCCGAGCCCGTAGCCGTCGCCCACGGCGAAGGCACGTTCGACGAGGACGGCGGGTGGCGCCACGAGCAGCAGCGCGATGACGGCGAGGTTGATCCGCAGGAACCACCGTTCGCCGCAGGTGACCGGTCGGCGCAGGACCTCGTCGGCGGCACGTGGTGTGCGGGGCACGCTGCGTCGCTGCAGCCGCCCGTAGACCGCCAACGCCGCGGTCACCGCGACCAGTTGCAGCAGGGCCAGGACGCTGGCCAGCGGCAGGTCGAGCAGTTGCACGGTGGCGCGGTGGATCTCCACCTCGATGGTCGCCAGACCCGGCCCGCCGAGCAGGAGGACCACCCCGAACGAGGTGAAGGTGAACAGGAACACGATGGCGGCCGACGCGGCGACTGCGGGTCGCAGCAGGGGCAGGGCCACCTCGCGCACGGCCCGCCACCGGGACGCTCCGAGGCTGCGTGCGGCGTCCTCGAGCCGGGGATCGAGGTTGGCCCAGGCACCACCGACGGTGCGGACCACCACCGCGTAGTTGAAGAAGGCGTGGGCGAGGAGGATGGCCACGACCGTGCGGCGCAGGTCGAGCGTGGGGGCGAGGTCGCCGAGCACGCCCGTCAGCAGCGCGTTCACCGGGGAGCGCGGACCGAGGAGGGCCAGGAAGGCGCTGCCGACCACCACGGTCGGCAGCACGAACGGCACGAGCACCAGCGCGGACACGGCACGGCGTCCCCGGAAGTCGAGGCGTGACAGGGCGTACGCCCCGGGCAGGCCCAACGCCAGGGTGAGCAGCGTGGACGCCGCCGCCTGCCACAGGGTGAACCAGGCGACACGGCCGACCGCCGGGTCGCTGAGCACCCCGGCGACGGCCGCGAGGTCGACGCGCCCCTCGGGCGCCAGACCGCGCAGGACGATGGCCGTCACCGGGCGGACGAACAACGCGCCGAGGAAGACCACCGGCACGGCCAGCAGCG
>CAYSTY010000592.1:0-1620 GCA_964433685.1 uncultured Actinomycetota bacterium
GGCCGCGACCGCGCTGTCGACACCTCCGGACATCGCCACGAGGACCTGTGCCACGGTTCGTCCCCTCAGCTCACGGCGACGGCGCCGGCGCGCAGCCGCGGGACGACATCGGTCAGGACCTCGAGGCAGCGGTCCACGTCCTCGTCCGTGGAGGTCCACCCGAGCGTCACCCGCAGCGGGGTCGTGTCGATCCCGCAGGCGGCCAGCACCGGTGACGCGGTGGCGGCACCCGAACCGCACGCCGAACCGGCGGACGCGATCAGCCCGGCGCGGTCGAGCGCGAGCGACAGCGCGGTCCCGTCGACCCCGTCGAACCCGAGGTGGACGTGTGACGCGAGCCGCCGGCCCGGGTCGGTCGGACCGTTGCGGGTGACGCCGTCGATCGCCGTCGCCCCGTCGGCGAGCCGGTCGCTCAGGCGTCGCAGCCGCTCGCGGAGCGCCACCCGGTCCGCGACCGCCGCGACCAGCCCAGCGGCGAACGCCGCGACCAGACCGGTCGCGAACGTCCCCGACCGCACCCCGCGATCCTGACCGCCGCCGTGGGTGAGCGACTCGACCGCGAGCCCCCGGCGCAGGACCGCCACGCCGACGCCCTGCGGTCCTCCGAACTTGTGCGCCGACAGGGCCAGCGCCGCCACCCCCGATGCGGCGACGTCGAGGTCGAGCGTGGCCGCGGCCTGCACCGCGTCGGTGTGCAGCGGCACGTCGCGCTCGGCCAGCGCCGACGCCAGGACGGCGACGTCGTTGACCGCGCCGAGCTCGTTGTTGGCCGTCATGACGCTCACCAGGGCGGTGTCGTCACGGACCGCGTCGAGCACCCGTGCCACCTCGACGCTGCCGTCCGCGGCCGGCGGGACGACGTCGAGGGAGCAGTCCCCCCGTTCGGCGAGCCAGCGGGCGGTGGCGAGCACCGCGGGGTGCTCGACCGCCGTGGTCACCAGGTGCGGGGTCGATCGGGAACGACGTGCCGCGGCCCAGATGACGCCCTTCAGGGCGAGGTTGTCGGCCTCGGTCCCACCGGCGGTGAACACCACCTCGTGGGGGCTGCAGCCGAGCGCGCCCGCGACCTGCTCGCGCGCCGTCTCGACGGCGGTGCGGGCGTCCTGCCCGGCGGCGTGCGGCGCGGACGCGTTGGCCGCCTCGAGCCAACGCGTCAACGCCGCTCGCGCTTCGGGGCGCGGCGGTGTGCTGGCGGCGTGGTCGAGGTAGGTACGCACGCGCACGACGGTAGCGTCGGCCCCCACCGTCGTCGTCCGAGGCTCCCGTGACCGCTCCCCACCTCCCACCGGACGTGCCGCTCGGCGCGCGACCGGACCGCGTCGTGCCGCTGCTGGCCGACCTCGGCACCGTGGCCGGTCACCGGCTGACGCTGCTCAGCCTGGAGGTCTGGCCCGCGTTCGCCGACCTGCGCTTCGCGCGCGTGTCCGAGGGGGCGGACCGGCCGCTGCCACGACGCGTCCCGCCGCCCGGGGCGTGGTCGATCTCCATCGACGGTGAAGAGGCCGAGGTCTGGGACGCGGTGGGGCGCGGCGACCGCGACTTCTCCAACGGCGAGGTCCGGCTACGGCCCGCGCCCGCACCGGGTGCCAGCATCGAGGTGTCCGTGGACCTGCTGCCGGG
>CAYSTY010000593.1:0-1620 GCA_964433685.1 uncultured Actinomycetota bacterium
GTCGCGAACATGTTCATGGTCCCGCTCGGGCTGCTCATCAAGGGCACGGCGGGGGCCGACTTCTGGGCGGAGGCGGGGCTCGTGCAGGGCGACTTCGCCGCGCTCACCTGGGATGCGTTCCTCGTGGGCAACCTACTGCCGGTGACCCTGGGGAACGTCGTCGGCGGCGGTGTGATGATCGGTGTCCTGTACTGGACGATCTTCCACCACCTCGACGGCCCGAAGCCGGAACCGGAAGCAGGCGGGAGCGGCACGGCGTCCGCCGCAGGCCGCTGAGCGCGCACCACGTCACCGCCGCCAGGTCGCACATCCGCATCGAGGACGCACGTGCGCACGTGCGTCCTCGACGCAAACGTGCGTCCTCGACGGCGCTGCCGCTCAGGCGAAGACATCGCCCCGGAAGGCGGCAAGCGCCTTGGCGACCGAACGCCGGTCGATCCAGCGCGGCACCTCGCCGCGGTAGGCCTCGTAGCTCGGGCCGAAGTATGCGCCCAGGGCCGCCTCCTCCGCCCGGATCTGCCCGCGGTCCATGGCGGCGACGAACGCCGCGACGGGCAGGACGGCAGGCAGTGAGCGCCGCGCGGTGGCGTGCGCGAGGAGGGCGCCGGCCATCGCCACGTACATGGGGTTGCGCGTGAGGCTGTTCGCCCCGTCGGTGACGAGGGCCTTCGCCGCATCGGGGTGGCGGGGGTCGACGGTCGTGCGGTGCCGGCGGAACCGCAGGACGGCGTCGGCCGCGAGCGCGGCGGACACGGCGGCGACGGCGGATGCGGCGACCGTGGCCGCGACCGTTCGCGGGCGAGACCCAGGCAGGACTCGCTGAGCGACGCCGGCGGCGATCAGGAGAACGACCGGCGGAACCCGGACGGTTACCGGCCGGTCGCGGTCGGCTGCCGGTGCGTCGAGGTGCGGGAACACGTGCCCTCCTGCAGGTCGGTGGGGGGGTCCGGCGGCGGTTCAACCGGGCGGGAGCGGATCGCCCACCGTCCAAGGACACACCAGTTGTCGCCTCCCCGCGGACGTGTCCATGAGCACGGGCTCAGCGAACTCCGGAGCCGCCGGCGCCCCCATGCTGGGCTGTGCGACATTCGCTGCTGGGCGGGTGGGGGTCTACCCGTCACCGCACCCGCGCAGGACCTCGATCTCCTGCTCGACGCTCGTCGGCGGCTCGTCGGCCTCCACCAGGAGCAGGTGAACGTCGGCCTGCACGACGTCCGGCAGAGTGCACGCCGCCTTCGCGTGGCCCTCCAGTCGCACGAGCCAGGTGCCGTCCACCTCGACCACCTGCACGACCTCGGTGCCGTGGTGGAGGTACTCGGCGTCGACGACGACGGCGACCTGCCCACCGGGCACGGTCAGGTCGCCCGGGTCGGTCCGGGACCACAGGTCAGGGTCCGCCCAGAGGCCTCGCAGCTCGCCGTCGTCGGACGTCCAGGTCGCGTGCGGGCCCGGTTCGGGATTGTGGCGCACCCCGAGCGCGGCCGGCGTGAAGGTCAGTTCCACACCGCCCGGGGGCACGGGCGGTGCGCCCGGCGTGCACCCGGCCGCGAGGACGAGCCCGGTCGTCCCCGCGAGCAGCGCGGGCGTGCGCAGTCGGGGGCACCGGGGTCGACGGGGTCG
>CAYSTY010000594.1:0-1616 GCA_964433685.1 uncultured Actinomycetota bacterium
CTGTTGCGCTTTCCACGTGTCACCACGCCTGGGGGTTACCCAGCACCCTGCCCTGGGGAGTCCGGACTTTCCTCACCTGGTCCCGTCACCGGGACCCGGCGCGGCCGCCTGGCCGGCTCCTCCCACACCGGGAGGGTACGGGGCTCAGGCCTCCGTCGACACCTCGACGTAGACGAAGTGGACCTCGGTGACGTTGACGACCGTGCCGTGCTCGTCGGTGACCGACACCTCGACGTCGACCCGGGGGCGCTCACCCGCATCCGCCGCTGCCATGGCCGGTGCGAGCACGTCCGGACCGACCTCCGCGGTGGCCAGCAGCTCCCCGAACGCGGGCGCACGGAAACGGGTGCTCAGACGTCCCACGACCGGGACGTAGCCGCGCGCGAGCAGGGGCGTCAGCTGCGAGGACGCCGCGAGCGCGCCCGCGAGCTCCACCGGGGCGAGCTCCGCGATGGCGTGCACCCCGCCGAGGTGGTTGTCGAGCGCGGGGTTGCGCGGCAACGCGGTCGTGACCCGCCCGATCGTGGCCTCGCGGACCTCCACGCCGAGGTGACGGTTGAACGGCAACCCGGTCCCGAGGTTCGCGAGCTGGTCGAGCACATCCTGCGGGTCCGGCGCGGCGGCCCCGTCCGCCGCGACCTCACCTCCGACGGCGGACGCAGCGGTGGGGGTCGGGTCGGTGTCGCTCACGGTGGCGGTCCTCGGCGGTCGGGGCGGCGCAACGTAGTGCCCGCCACCGGCGGGACGCCGGCGTCCTCGCCGACACGCGTGGCCGGGGGCCCTCGGCCACCTCGTGCGTCAGGGGCGACCACCTGGCCGCTCTACGCTCGCCCACGAGGACCAGGAGGGTGACCACGTGGGATCCGAACGAGGAGGCGATGCGTCGGTGAGCCGTCCACTGGTGGTGGTCGCCAACCGACTGCCCGTCTCGCGCGTACCGGAGGACGAGGTCACCGACGGTGATGGCTGGAGAGCGTCGGCCGGCGGCCTGGTCACCGCCCTCCACCCGGTCGTCGACGAGGTCGGCGGCGCGTGGGTGGGCTGGGACGACGACCCCGACGGCGTGCCCTCCCGCGTGGACGGGCTCAACGTCGACCTGCACGCGGTCGGGCTGGACGACGAGCAGGTCGGCGGCTACTACCACGGCTTCGCGAACCGGACCCTGTGGCCGTTGTTCCACGATCTGGTCGCCGAGCCCGTCATCGACCGCGCGTGGTGGCGGACCTACCAGGACGTCAACCGCGCGTTCGCCGAGGCGACCGCAGCCGCCGTCGAGGCCACCGACACCGGCGACGGGCGGGAACCGCTGGTGTGGGTGCAGGACTACCACCTCATGCTGGTGCCCGAGATCCTGCGCAGCATGGGCGTGACCGCACCGCTCGGGTTCTTCCTGCACATCCCCTTCCCGCCACCGGAGCTCGTCGCCCGCCTGCCGTGGCGCGACGACCTGCTGCAGGGGATGCTCGCCGCCGACGCCGTGGGCTTCCACACGATCCGGTACCGCGACAACTTCGTCCGCGCGGTCCAGCAGCTGTTCCCAGGGGTGTCGACGTTCGGGGATTCGATCGCGTTGCCCGACGGTCGGCACGTGCGCTGCGTCGCCCACCCCATCTCGA
>CAYSTY010000595.1:0-1615 GCA_964433685.1 uncultured Actinomycetota bacterium
CGTTCCTGCACTTCTTCGACGGGTTCCGCACCTCCCACGAGCTCAACCTCATCGACGAGGTCGACGAGGACGTGCTCCGCGGTCTCATCGACGACGACGCGGTGTTCGCCCACCGGGCTCGCGGCCTCGACCCGGACGCACCGATCCTGCGCGGCACCGCCCAGAACCCGGACGTGTTCTTCCAGGCCCGCGAGGCCGCCAACCCCTTCTACGACGCGGTGCCGGGTGCGGTGCGGTCGGCGATGGAGCGCTTCGCCGAGGCGACCGGGCGGCGCTACGACCTGGTCGACTACGTCGGGGACCCGGAGGCCGAGCGTGTCCTGATCCTGATGGGCTCGGGCATCGGCGCGGTCGAGGAGACCGTCGAGGAGCTGAACCGGCGCGGCGAGAAGGTCGGCGTCCTGAAGGTCCGCCTGTACCGGCCGTTCCCCGCCGAGGAGCTCGTCGCCGCCCTGCCCGCCACCGTCCGGTCCATCGGTGTGCTCGACCGGACCAAGGAACCGGGTGCGGTCGGCGAGCCGCTGTTCACCGACGTCGCCACCGTGTACGCCGAGCGCCTCGCCAGCGGTGCGCTCGACCCGGCCGCGATGCCGCGCCTGGCCGGTGGCCGCTACGGACTGTCGTCGAAGGAGTTCACCCCGCCGATGGTGGCGGGCATCTTCGCCGAGCTCGCCAACGACCTGCCTCGGCGTCGCTTCACCGTCGGCATCCACGACGACGTCACCCACCTGTCCCTGCCGGCCGACGACAGCTTCACCCTGCCGTCGCAGGAGGGTGACGTCACGGCGGTGTTCTACGGGCTCGGCAGCGACGGCACCGTCGGCGCCAACAAGAACACGGTCAAGATCGTCGGCGAGCACACCGACCTGCACGCGCAGGGCTACTTCGTCTACGACTCGAAGAAGTCGGGGGCGCAGACGGTCTCGCACCTGCGGTTCTCGCGCGCGCCGATCCGGTCGACCTACCTGATCGAGCAGGCCGACCTCGTGGCCTGCCACCAGTTCGGGTTCCTGATGACCCGCGAGGTGCTCGACCGCGCGCGGCCGGGTGGGACCTTCCTGCTCAACTCCCCCTACGGCGCGGCGCACGTGTGGGACGCGCTGCCCGAACCGGTGCAGCGCACCATCATCGACAAGGACCTGTCGGTGCACGTCCTCGACGCGCACGGGCTGGCCCGCGACCTCGGCCTCGGTGGCCGCATCAACACCCTGATGCAGGCCGCGTTCTTCCGCCTGTCCGGCACCCTGCCGTGGGACGAGGCGTACGCGGCGATGGCGGACTCGACCCGCAGGAGCTACGGCCGCTACGGCCGCGAGGTGGTCGACCGCAACCTCGCCGCCATCGACCGGGCCGTGGAGGCGCTCGCGCAGGTCGAGGTCCCGAGCGAGGTGACCTCCACCTTCGGTCGCCGGCCCCCCGTCCCCGAGCAGGTCCCCGACTTCGTCGAGCGCATCACCGCCAGGATGCTGGCGGGTGAGGGCGACCTGCTACCGGTCAGCGCCCTGCCGGTCGACGGCACCTTCCCGACCGACACCACCCGCTACGAGAAGCGGGCCATCGCGCAGGAGATCCCGATCTGGGATCCGGACATCTGCATCGACTGCGGCAAGTGCGC
>CAYSTY010000596.1:0-1612 GCA_964433685.1 uncultured Actinomycetota bacterium
TCGCCCACCGGTCCGGTCGAGGTCCGACGCTTCCTCGGCGGCACCGAGGTGACCGACTACCTCGGGCCGGTGTCCCGTCCCGAGGACCGCGCCGACGTCGCGGACGCCTACATCCGCCACCTCGCCGACGACCGCGACTGGGACGACGCGGTGCTCGGCGGGCTCGCGGTCGACAGCGGCTGGGGCGACGCGTTCGCCCGGTCGGCGTCCGAGCACGGCCTGACCGTCTTCGAACGCGATACCGAGGACGTCTGCCCGCAGGTCGACCTGACCGGCGGCTACGACGCCTACCTCGACCGGCTGAAGGGCAAGCTGCGCCAGGAGATGGCGCGCAAGGCCCGCAAGCTCGCCCGCGACGCCGGGGACCTCGAGGTCGTCGCCGTCCCCGCCGAGCAGGTGACCGAGGAGCTCGAGGCGTTCCTCGAGCTCGCACGCGAGTCCGAGCCGGAGAAGGCCGGGTTCTTCACCAAGGACGAGCTGCAGGACTGGTTCCGCGAGCTCGCGGCCGAGTTCGCCGCCGACGGGACCCTGCGCCTGCACCGCCTGGAGGTCGGCGGGATGCCCGGCGCCATGACCGTCTCGCTGGTCCACGACGGGCACTGGGGGGTCTACAACTCGGCCTTCGACCCGGCGCTCGGGGCGCTCGGGCCGGGGATGGTCCTGAAGGGGCAGCTGATCGAGCTGGCCGCCGCCGAGGGCTGTCGCGTCTACGACCTGCTGCGCGGCGACGAGGCCTACAAGTACCAGTTCGGCGCCGAGGACCGCGTCGTGGAACGTCTCACGCTGGTGCGGTCCTGACGTGACCACCGCCCCGCTCACTCCCGCACCGGCCGCCGCGCCGGTCGGGTCGGGCCTGCGCCGGGTCGCGGTCCTGTCGGTGCACACCTCGCCGCTGCACCAGCCCGGCGAGGGCGACGGCGGCGGGCTGAACGTGTCGGTGGCCGAGACCGCGCGCCGGCTCGCCGACCGCGGCATCGAGGTCGACGTGTTCACGCGGGCGACCGATCCGGACCTGCCGCGGACGGTCGTGCTCCACGAGGCCGCGGACGGGACCCGCGCGCGCGTCCACCACCTCGTCGCAGGCCCGGTCGCACCGGTGCCGAAGGACGAGGTGGCGAGCCTGCTGTGCGGGGTGCTGCTCGCGCTCGAACGCCACCCGGAGGTGCGCGCCCGCCTCACCGCCGGCGAGGCGCCCTACGACCTCGTGCACGCCCACTACTGGCTGTCGGGGTGGGTCGGCCGCCGGCTGGCGGCACGCTGGCAGGTCCCGCTCGTGCAGACCTTCCACACCATCGGGGTGCTCAAGAACGCCCACCTCGCCCCGGGGGACGTGCCCGAACCGCCGCTGCGCCTGGTCGCCGAGGCAGCGGTCGCGCGCGCCGCCGACCAGGTCACCGTGCTGACCTGCGGCGAGGCAGGGCTGCTGCACCGGACCTACGGCCTGTCGGGCGCCCGGCTCCGGGTCGTCCCGGCCGGCGTGGACCTGTCCCGGTTCGGTCCGCCGTCGACGCCGCGTCCCGCGTCGCGGCCACCCACGTTGCTGTTCGTCGGTCGGCTCCAGCCGCTCAAGGGGCCGGACGTCGCCGTCCGCACCCTCGCCGAGGTCCGGCGC
>CAYSTY010000597.1:0-1607 GCA_964433685.1 uncultured Actinomycetota bacterium
GAGATCAAGGTCGAGAGCAAGGGCGAGATCGACCAGGAGACCTACGACGCGCTGATCGCCGAGGGCAAGTCGGAGCGCATCGCACGGTCGAAGGCGAAGGCCGCCTGGGTCAAGAAGGAGAAGGCGCGCCTGCAGGCCGAGGCGGACGCTGCCGCCCCCGCCGAGGAGGCCGCGCCGGCCCCCAAGCCCGCGGAGGTCCACGTCGAGGCCGGTCAGATCGACCAGGAGACCTACGACAAGCTCATCGCCGAGGGCAAGACCGAGCGCATGGCCCGCGCCAAGGCCAAGGCCGCCTACGTCCGCAAGGAGAAGGCGCGCCTGCGGGCCGAGGCTGAGGCGGGCGCCGCTCCGGCCGAGGCAGCGCCGACCGCCGAGGCGGACGCCCCCGCGGCGGAGGCGGAGGCGCCCGCGGAGGCGCCGGCCAAGAAGCGCGCCGCCGACGTGCACGTCGAGTCGACCGGTGAGATCGATCAGGAGACCTACGACCGGTTGATCGCGGAGGGCAAGTCCGACCGCATCGCCCGGGCGAAGGCCAAGGCCGCCTGGGTCAAGAAGAAGAAGCAGGCGATCATCGACGCCGAAGAGGGTGAGGCATGAGCGGCGCCGGAGGCCCCGTGCGGGGTTCTGAGGGGCTGTCGCCCCGTGCTCGGGGCGCCTCTTCACCGGCGGTCTCGGAGGTGTGGACATGACCGGGCACGACGTCATCTTCATCCTGGTCGCCCTGCTGACCGCCGGCGCGGCCATCAAGACGGTCATCTCGACCAACCTGGTGCACGCCGCGCTCTACCTGGCGACCACGCTCGCCGGTATCGCCGGGGTGTTCCTGGTCCTGGCGGCCGACTTCCTCGCGCTGGTGCAGCTGGTGGTCTACGTCGGCGCCGTCGCGGTGCTGTTCCTGTTCGGTCTGATGCTCACCCGTGCGCCGATCGGCCGCGAGGCGCTCGACAGCCAGAACCGGGGGCTCGCGGTCGCGGTCAGCGGGACCCTCTTCGTCGTGCTGAGCGTCCTCGTCGTGCAGGCGTTCGGGGACGTGTCGGTGGCCGACGTCACCGGCCCGCCGATCGCCGACCTCGGCTTCGCGATCTTCACCAGCTGGATCCTGCCGTTCGAGGTGCTGTCGATGCTGCTGCTCGGCGCCCTCATCGGCGCGATCGTGCTCTCGCGCCGTGAGACCGGCGAGTCCGGCACGGAGGCCGAGGTGACCCGCATCGAGCTCGGTGAGCCGCCGGCCACCGAACACGACCGCGCGGATGGTGTCGCCCCGGGCGCGGGGCGCGAGAACCAGGCCCCGGGCGCGGGACGTGGGAACCAGGACACGGTGTCGGCGACCGAGTACCCGGAGGTCACCAGCGGTGCCGCGCCGGGCGGGAAGGGCAAGCCGTGAGCCTGGTCGGACCGCTCCTGCTCGCGACGTTCCTGTTCTGCCTCGGGGTCTACGGGCTGATCGCGCGGCGCAACGCCGTGCTGGTGCTGATGAGCGTGGAGCTGATGCTCAACGCCGTGAACATCAACCTCGTCGCGTTCCAGAACCTGCTCTACCCGGGTGAACCGCTGATCTCCGGGCAGATCTTCGCGCTGTTCATCATCGCCGTCGCCGCCGCCGAGGT
>CAYSTY010000598.1:0-1604 GCA_964433685.1 uncultured Actinomycetota bacterium
CGGCCAGCGCCGCCCCGACGCGCAACGCACCGAAGATGAACGGCAACGCGGTCGGCAGCAGCATCTTGACGAACGTCTCGCGGCGCGAGGCGGCCAGGGAGCGCATCAGCTCCTCGTGGCCGGTGTCGGCCGCGGACAGCCCCGTGATGGTGTTGACCAGCATCGGGAAGAAGACCACGAGGGCCACGACCGACGCGTTCGACCACACCGACAGCGCCCCGAACCAGAGGTTGAAGATGGGGGCGGTCGCCACGATCGGGATGGCGCCGAGGGCGACGCCGACCGGCAGCATCCCCTCGCGCAGCCAGCTCCAGGCGGCCACGACCGCGCCGGCGACGAACCCGCCGAGCGCCCCGACCGCGAACCCCAGCAGCGCGGCGCGACCGGTGGTCCACACCGCCTCGCCGAGCCGAGGCAGGTCGGACACGAACGTGGACAGGATCGACAGCGGCGCCGGGACCAGGATGGGGCGGATCTCGAAGACCCGGACCACCGCCTCCCACAGCACCAGCACGAGCACCGCGGCGATCGCGGCCGGCACGATCCGGCGGGCGCCCGCACCGACGCGGGAGCCCATCCCCGGGTCGGCGACCGGGCTCGCAGGCGCGGCGGCGGTGCTCACCGGGCCACCTCGGCGCGGCGGAGGGTCTCGCGGACCTCGGTGACCAGCTCGAAGTAGCGGTCGAGCTCGCGGGTGTCCTCGCCGCGCGGGTAGGGCAGGTCGACGTCGATCTCGGCCAGGATGCGGCCGGGGCGCGGGCTCATCACCACGATGCGGCTCGAGAGGAACACCGCCTCCGGGATCGAGTGGGTCACGAAGATGACGGTGGTGCCGGTGGTCTCCCAGATGCGTAGGAGTTCGTCGTTGAGGCGTTCGCGGGTGATCTCGTCGAGGGCGCCGAACGGTTCGTCCATCAGGAGCAGGGACGGTTCGAACGCGAGCGCGCGGGCGATCGCGACCCGCTGCTGCATCCCGCCGGACAGCTGGTGGGGCCGCTTCCGGGCGAAGTCACCGAGCTCGACGAGGTCCAGCATCTGTTCGGCGCGGCGGCCCCGTTCCTCCTTGGACCAGCCGAGGACCTCGAGCGGCAGCTCGACGTTGCGCTTGACGGTGCGCCAGTTGAACAACGTGGCCTTCTGGAAGACCATCCCGTAGTCGCGGTCGCAGCGCGCCTGGTGGGCCGACTTGCCGCCGACGGCGACCTCCCCGGCGGACACCTCGGTGAGGTCGGCGATGGTGCGCAGCAGGGTGGACTTGCCGCAGCCGGACGGGCCGATGAGCGAGACGAAGTCGCCCGGCGCGACGTCGAGGGAGACGTCCTGGAGCGCGGTGACCGCCTCCGGCCCGGTGCCGAAGCGCTTGGTCACCCCGCGTGCCGACACGAGCGGCTGCGCCGGCGATGGCGTCGAGGACGCCGAGGTGGCGCTGCTGCCCTCCGATGCCGAGGTGGCGCTGCTGTCCGACGGCGAGGTGGCGCTGCTGCCGTGCGATGGCGAGGTGGCCTTAGGGTCGGACGCCGAGGTGGCGCGACTGTCGGACGCCGAGGTCGCGGCGGGGCCGGTGGGCGGGGTGGCGGCTGCCATGGGGGTGGTCATCCTCCGTG
>CAYSTY010000599.1:0-1602 GCA_964433685.1 uncultured Actinomycetota bacterium
CCGTCGCTAGCTTGGGAAGCTAGAGCTCTACCATTGAGCTACACCCGCGGAACGGCGCGTGACGGTATCCGGCGCCTCACCGGAACCGCAACGTCGGGCGGCTCGCGCCCGATGCCCTTGGCGCGGACCGACGGCCGCGGGGCGGACGGGGCCGAACCGTCGGTCCCGACAGGAGAGGGACGCTTCCGTGGCCGAACTGCGCAGCGAGGACGAGGTGTTCATCCTCGACCTCGGAGATGACGAGAACCGCTTCAACCCCGGGTGGCTCGACGAGGTGGAGACCGCGCTCGACATCGTCGAACGGGCCGACGGCCCCCGCGCGCTCGTGACCACCGCGACCGGCAAGTTCTGGTCCAACGGGCTCGACCTCGCCTGGATGACCTCGGAGCCCGACCAGGTCGCCGACTTCGTCCAGCGCGTCCACGGCCTGTTCGCTCGCGTCCTCGTCTCCCCGTTCCCGTCGGTCGCCGCCATCCAGGGCCACTGCTTCGCCGCCGGTGCGATGCTCTCGCTCGCCCACGACCAGCGCGTCGCCCGCGCCGACCGTGGCTTCTGGTGCCTGCCCGAGGTCGACATCTCCATCCCGTTCACGCCCGGCATGAGCGCCCTCATCCAGGCCCGGCTCACCCCCGCGACGGCGCACCAGGCGATGACCACCGCGCACCGCTACGGCGGCGAGGAAGCGGCCTCCGCCGGCATCGTCGACCTCGCCGTCCCCGAGGACCAGGTCCTGCCCGCCGCCATCGAACGGGCCGCCGCCCTCGCACCGAAGGCCGGTCCGACGCTCGCGGCGATCAAGAGCGGGATGTACGCCGGTGCCCTCGAGGCGCTCCGCCGCGACATCCCCCTCGTCCTGCCCTGACGCTGCCACCTCGGCATCGTCACGGGCAGCCGTTGGCCAGGACACCGCCGACGGTGAGGATCTAGCGAGGTGGTGGGGCACTGGTGGGCGGCGGGTCACTCACGGGTCACCTGCGACCCGCGGGTGACCCAGCGCCCGTCAACGACCCGGTATCCGAGCAGCGACGGCGCGGGGGGGAGCCATCAGCCGCGGGGCCTGACCCGCAGCGCCAGTGCGCCGCCGAGCAGCGCCAGCCCCAGCAGCCCGGCCAGCGACGTCCCGGTGGTCGGCAGCGGGGCCCGCGCCGGACCTGCGGCCACCTCGCCGCCCGAGCCGCCGGAGCCCCCGACGCCGCCGGTGCCGCCGGCGCCGCCGGTGCCGCCCGGACCAGGACGGGTCGGAACCTCGGCGACCTCGTCGCCACCGGAGCCGTCGCCACCGGAGCCGTCGCCGTCCGCGCCACCCTCCGAGGTGACACGGGTCACGATCAGGTCGGGATCGGCGAGGATGTCGGCCTCGCAGAAGCGCATCGGGATGAACCGCTTGGCCGAGTACTCACGGGTCTGGTCCGCCACATGTGGCGAGGTCACGTCGTCCGACAGCGAGTAGGTCACCAGCGCCGACGCGTCGACCGGGCAGCCGTCCTCCTTCCACCCGGCGACCATCACGAACGAGCTGCCGTGGGTCACCTCCGGGTAGCCGGCCTCGCCGTCGGAGGCGTCGCCGTCCCACTCGACGTTGATGGCGTTGAACACCCCGAC
>CAYSTY010000600.1:0-1589 GCA_964433685.1 uncultured Actinomycetota bacterium
GCGGCGGTCCTGCGCGCTCAGCGGTCCTGCGCGCTCAGTGGTCCTGCGCGCTCAGCGGTCCCCGCGCTCAGCGGTCCCCGCGCTCGAGCTGGGTGTAGAAGACGGCGGCCTCGGTGCGCCGCTGCATCCCGAGCTTCGCGAGCAGGTTGGACACGTAGTTCTTGACCGTCTTCTCCGCCAGGTGCATCTGTTCGGCGATCTGGCGGTTGGTCATGCCTTCGGCGATGTGCTCGAGGATGCGCCGTTCCTGGTCGGAGAGGGACGCGAGCCGTGGGTCCTCCTCGTCACCGCGGCGGAGGCGGTCGAGGACGCGGCCGGTGAGGGCCGGGTCGAGCAGGGACTCCCCGCCGGCGACGCGCTTGACCGCATCGATCAGGTCCTGTCCCTTGACGTCCTTGAGCAGGTAGCCGGCCGCGCCGGCCATGATCGCGTCGAACAGGGCCTCGTCGTCCCCGAACGAGGTCAGCATCAGGCAGGCCACCTGCGGGTCGCGGGCCCGGACCTCGCGGCAGACCTCGACGCCGTTGCCGTCGGGGAGCCGCACGTCGAGCACCGCGACGTCCGGCCTCGCCTTGGCGATACCGGCGAGGGCCATGCCCGCCGTGCCGGCCTCACCCACGACCTCGATGGCGGGGTCGGAACCGAGCAGCTCCGCCAGCCCCCGGCGCACCACCTCGTGGTCGTCGACGAGGTAGACGCGCACGCCGGCGTCGGTGGTCGGACCGCTGTCGCTCACGCTGCTGCTCCGGTGTCGGGGTACCACGAGGCTAGACTCTCCCCGGCCGTGGGAGGGCGAAGGTGCGCGAGCAGCGGGTTGCCAGGCTCCTCGATGCCGTGCTCGCCGTCACCGGCGACACCGAGCTCGAGTCGGTCCTCGAGCGCGTGGTCGAGGCCGCGTGCGGCATGGTCGGGGCCCGCTACGGCGCTCTCGGGGTGCTCGCGGACGACGGCCAGGGGCTCGACGCGTTCGTCAACACCGGTCTCGATCAGGAGACGCGCAGCCGGATCGGGCGGCTGCCGGAGGGCCGGGGGATCCTCGGTGTCCTGATCGCCCACCCCGAACCGTTGCGGCTCGACGACCTGCGCGACCACCCCGCCTCCTTCGGGTTCCCGCCCAACCACCCGCCGATGCACGCCTTCCTCGGCGCCCCCATCCGCGTCCGCGACGAGGTGTTCGGCAACCTCTACCTGACCGAGAAGATCGATGGTGGCGGGTTCACGCTCGAGGACGAGGAGATGGTGATCGGGCTGGCCGCGGTCGCCGGCGCGGCCATCTCCAACGCCCGTCTGATCGACGACCTGCGTCGCCGCGAGGCGTGGCGCGACGCGGTCGACGAGGTCACCCGCGCCGTCCTGGCGGGGGAGCCGACCTCACTGGTGCGCCGTCACGTCAGCGAGGCCGCCCGCGCACTGCTCGGCGGGACGGGCGCCGCCATCGTGACCCGGACGGGCGAGGTGACGCGGGTGATCGCCTCGGTCGGCGACGCGTCGGAGGTCGGACCGGTGCCGACGGACGCACCCGTGCACGAGGTCCTGGACGAGGGGCGTGCCCTCCGCGTCGACCGGTCGGTGCTGTTCCCGGCGGCGGC
>CAYSTY010000601.1:0-1579 GCA_964433685.1 uncultured Actinomycetota bacterium
CCTCGCCGCCGGGCTCGTGCTCGCGCCCGAGGTGCTGTTCCTCGACGAACCGACGACCGGCCTCGACCCCGCGAGCCGGTCCGACGTCTGGGACGCCGTGCGGGAGCTGGTCGGATCCGGCACGACGGTCCTGCTGACCACGCAGTACCTCGACGAAGCCGACCAGCTCGCCGACCGGGTGTCGGTCATCGACCGTGGTCAGGTGATCGCCGAGGGCACGCCGGACCAGCTCAAGGCCGACCTGGGCGGCGATCGCCTCGAGGTGACGCTGGCGATCGGCACCGCCACCGGACCGGCGGCTGCCACGCTCGCCCGGGTGACCGGCGCCGCCCCGCGGATCGACGAGGTCGCACGGCGCGTGAGCGTCCCGATCACCGACCGGGTCGCCACGGTCACCGCGGCGCTGCGCGAGCTCGACGAGGAGGGGGTCCAGCTCGCCGACCTGGCGCTCCGTCGTCCGACGCTCGACGACGTGTTCCTCCGGCTCACCGGCCGTCGCACCGAGTCCGACCACGAGGAGGTACCCGCGTGACCACCGCGCCCCCGTCCCCCGTCGCCGAACGCCCGAGGCGACCCGCGCTCCCCCGCACGGTCGGTGAACGGCTGCGGTGGCTCGTGACCGACGCCTGGTCGCTCGCGATGCGCGACGTCATCCGCATCGTCCGCGAGCCGGCCGAGCTCATCGGCACCCTCGCGTTCCCCATCATCAGCGTCCTGCTGTTCGGCTACGTCTTCGGCAGCGCGATGACCGTCGCGGGCGGCGGTGACTACCGCTCGTTCCTGATGCCCGGCCTGTTCGCGATGGCGATCGCCTTCGGGGCCGCGAACACGGCGATGCTGGTGGTCACCGACTCGAGCCGGGGGGTGACCGACCGCATCCGGGCGATGCCCGTCTCGCGCAGCGCGGTGCTCGGTGGCCGGGTCGTCGCCGACCAGCTCGGCGCGGTGCTCGACATCGCGTGCCTCGTGCTGGTGGCCCTGGCCATCGGCTGGCGGGCGACCGAGGGCGTCGGCCCGGCGCTGCTCGCCATCGTGCTCCTCCTGTGGCTGCGTGCCGCGCTGACCTGGGTCGGCACCTGGCTCGGGTTCGTCCTGCGCAGTCCGGAGTCCGCGATGCGATCGTTCGGTCTGGTGATGCCGGTCGCGATGCTGTCGAACGCGTTCGTCTCCCCCGAACTGTTGCCGTCCTGGCTGGAACCGGTCGCCTCGTGGAACCCGCTGTCCGCGACGGTCGCCGCCACCCGGCAGCTGTTCGGCAACCCGGGGATCGTCGAGGGATCCTTCGTCAGCGATCACGCGCTGCTGCTGGCGGTGCTGTGGCCGGCGGTCCTGACGGCGGTGTTCGCGCCGCTGGCGCTCCGGCGGTACGCACGCCTCAGCCGTTGAGCGCGAGCAGCGCGGCGCTGGCGGGCCGTTGTCATCGCCGCCGGGCCACAGGCTCGCGCAGGTAGGCTGCCGCGGCGGTTCTGCGTGATCGCCGCAGGCGGAACACGCAGAGCTTCCGGCGGGTCACTCGCGGAAGCGCCCGCCCTCGTAGCTCAGGGGATAGAGCAACCGCCTCCTAAGCGGTAGGTCGCAG
>CAYSTY010000602.1:0-1578 GCA_964433685.1 uncultured Actinomycetota bacterium
GCAACCCGCGGTCGACGGTCGGCACGATCACGGAGATCTACGACTACCTGCGGCTGCTGTACGCCCGCATCGGCCAGCCGCACTGCCCGAACTGCGGCCGGCCGATCGCCCGCCAGACCGCCGAGCAGATCGTCGACCAGGTCCACGAGCTGCCCGCCGGGACCCGCTTCCAGGTGCTCGCCCCCGTCGTGACCGGGCGCAAGGGCGAGCACGCGGCGCTGTTCCAGCAGCTGTCGACCGCCGGGTACGCCCGCGTCCGCGTCGACGGCACCGTCTACCCCATCGACGAGGTGCCGAAGCTCGCCAAGACCTACAAGCACACCATCGAGGTGGTGGTCGACCGGCTGGTGCAGAAGGCCGACATGCGGCGGCGTCTGGCCGACTCGATCGAGACCGCGCTGCAGCTCGCCGAGGGTGTGGCGATGATCGAGGTCGTCCCGTCGCGTGAGGCGGTCGAGGCAGCCGAGGCAGAGGGGCTGGCAGCCCCCGAACCGGAGACGCACGTCTTCTCCGAGCACCTCGCCTGCCCGCACTGCTCGCTGTCGTACGAGCAGCTCGCGCCACGGACGTTCTCGTTCAACTCGCCCTACGGCGCCTGCGAGGGCTGCAGCGGGCTCGGGACGCAGCTGACCGTCGACCCCGACCTCGTCCTCGGCGACCCCGACCTGTCGGTCGAGGAGGGCGTGATCCTGCCCTGGGGGACCGGCCAGCAGTCCAACTACTACCGCCAGCTGCTGCGGGCGACCGTCCAGCACGCCGGCGGGGATCCGACGTCGCCGTGGCGCGAGCTGTCGCAGCCGGTCAAGGACGCGGTCCTGCACGGGCTGCCCGACCGCGTCCACGTCAGCTACACCAACCGGTACGGCCGCAAGCGGTCGTACAAGGCCCAGGTCGAGGGCGTCATCCCATCGCTCCTGCGCCGCCACTCGGAGACCGAGTCCTCCCACGTGCGCGAGCAGGTCGAGCAGTACATGCGCGAGGTCCCGTGCCCGACGTGCGGGGGCAAGCGCCTCAAGCCCATCGTGCTCGGCGTGACGATCGGCGACACCTCGATCGCGGAGCTGACGAACATGTCGGTCGCGGAGGCGGACGCGTTCATCGCCGGCCTCGAGCTCACCGACCGTGAAGCGCTCATCGGTGCCCGCGTCGTCAAGGAGATCCGTGCCCGGCTGACCTTCCTGCTCGACGTCGGTCTCGACTACCTCACCCTCGACCGTCCGGCCGGCTCGCTGTCGGGCGGTGAGGCCCAGCGGATCCGCCTCGCGACCCAGATCGGCGCCGGGCTCGTCGGCGTGCTCTACGTCCTCGACGAGCCGTCGATCGGCCTCCACCAGCGCGACAACGAACGGCTCATCGAGACCCTCATCCGCCTGCGCGACCTCGGCAACACCCTGATCGTGGTCGAGCACGACGAGGCGACCATCGACGCGGCCGACCACGTCGTCGACATCGGGCCAGGTGCCGGCATCCACGGCGGCGAGATCGTCCACTCGGGGTCGGTCGAGGGGCTCAAGCGCCTCACCCGCAAGTCCCTGACCGGTGCCTACCTGTCGGGGGAGCGGCGCATCGCCATCCCGC
>CAYSTY010000603.1:0-1574 GCA_964433685.1 uncultured Actinomycetota bacterium
TGGGTACCCGCTACCTCGCCGTGGGGGGTGCTGGCGCGTTCGCGGGTACGACGGGTGGCGCGGACGCCACGGTGGGTACCCGCTACCTCGTTGCGCGGGGCGCTGTCACGTTCGCGGGCACGCAGGGAGGAGCGGACGCCGCGGTAGGTACCCGCTACCTCGGCGTGCGTGTCGCGGCGGGTCACGGGGTGCGTGGGCCGGTGACCGGGACCCTGCGTACCCTTTCAGTCCTCGAGGCTGCGTCGCACCTCATGCAGGCTGGGGAGCCGGATATCGCCGAGGTTCCACTGTCCGTGAGACGGCACGGACGGACCCCTGGCTGGCGCACCAGGTGGAGCCGGCTCACCGCTCGGCATCGCGATCCCAGTCTCGACCGTCACCATTTCGAACAGCGACCGCCACTGCGCACGGGTCTCCCCGGGCATGGTGCTACAGCCGGTGCCGTTGACGTAGCTCGCGCACGTTCCCAGGAGCCGCGTCTCCGCTGACCAGAGCTCAAGGCCCTCGAGGAGCGCAGCGCGGACTTCGGCCCGGCTCGCCGGGTGGTCGAGGCGGTTCCAGTAGCGACGGTGGTCGAGCAGCTGGTCGGCGAGATCGTCGTAGACGCTGCTGACGCTCGCCCCACCTCCAACGGCTCCGAACGTCCGTTGTCCCTCCTGCACCATCTCGAAGATCGGGTTCCAGAGATCCTCCGACCACAACCGGAGCTCAGCGTCGTAGGCGTTCTGCAGTTGGCTCTCGTCGGGCGTGGTCTGCTCCTCGCGGGTCGCGACCGGTGTGCGGGTCGGTTCGTGAGGCTGGGTGCTGCTCGCCGAAGGGACCGGCGTGACGGCGATCGCTGGGGTCCGAGACCGTTCGGGCTGAGGTAGGGCCTCGTCGCAAGGTGCGTCGGTCCGGTGCAAAGCTCGGCCGGCGATGATCGCGACCGGTACAGCGACCTCGCCGAGCAGGAGACCGTCATCGGTGTCGATCGCTGGTGCGGCGTCTGCCGTGCTGGTGAGCAGTTCGTGTGCCCACGTAGGGGCGCAGTCCCGGTCGTAGGCCGTCGGGTCGTCAGCGGTGACGCGCAGCGTCCGTTCGAGAGCGTCGCCTCCGGTCGACGCAGCCGCGACCAGGAGCGAGCCGAACTCTTCGAGGAGGGTGGCGTCGTCGGGCGTCTCCAGGTCCTCGACTCCGACGGGTGCAGCGACGGGCACCTCACTCGGTGCCGCTGCTGGTTCGTCGACGCCGTTGCATCCCGCGAGGACCAGTGCGCAGGCGAGCGCCCCCGTCGATAGTCGCCACATGGCTCACCCTCGTGTTCTGTGCTGCCCTAACCCCAGGTCGGCGGCAGCGAGTCCCACCCAAGGACACCGGGCGCTGGCCGCGTGGCGGAATCGTGACGATGCTCGGCGGCCGAGGTGCTGGCGTCCGGCGGCGCCATCGGCGAGGTTCTCCGCTCCGCCGGACGGGAGGAGTCGAGGTGGCACGTGCCCTGATCGTGGTCGATGCAACGGGGGTTCGAGGACCCGGCGTGGGGGCGTCGCGCCACGGCGGCCGCGTTGCGGGGCGAGTTCGCCGCGGTGGTCAGCGCC
>CAYSTY010000604.1:0-1571 GCA_964433685.1 uncultured Actinomycetota bacterium
GGGACCTTGCCGACCATCTTCGGGTTCGACGGGTCGAAGAAGTGGATCATCCGCGCCGGCCGGGACGGCACCTCCCGGACGGGCTCGGGGGCTCCGATGGCGAGGGGCTTGAAGAAGTCCTTCGGGCTGCGCACGGCGGATCTCCACGTCGACGTCGGGGACGACGAGGAACGGTAGGACGCGCGCCGTCGCCGGCGACAATCGGGACCCGGTCGGTGGTCCGACGCCGACGGTCGGAGCACCGGGCGAGCCCGCGTCAGCGGCGCCAGAACAGCAGGTGGGTGACGCCGCTCGGGCTCGGGACGGACTCGAGGTGGAACCGGTCGAGCAGCTCCTCGGGGGCGGTCCAGAGCCGTTCGCCGCGGCCGATCTCGATCGGTGCGACGGCGACGTGCATGGTGTCGATCAGGTCCGCCTCGAGGAACTGCCGGATGGTGGCGACGCCACCCCCGATCCGCACGTCGGCACCCTCGGCGGCGAGCTTGGCCCGCTGCGCGGCTTCCGCGGGCGTCGCATCGAGGAAGTGGAAGGTGGTGTCGGCCAGCGTGAAGCTCGGCCGAGGGTGGTGGGTCAACACGAACACCGGGGTGTGGAACGGCGGGACGTCCCCCCACCACCCCTGCCAGTCGAGGTCCTCCCACGGGCCGCGTTGAGGTCCGAACTTGTTGCGGCCCATGATCTCGGCCCCGATGTCGCGAGCGAAGTCGCGGGTGAAGTGGTCGTCGAGCCCGCGCGTCCCACCGGGTTCGGTCCGGCCCACCCAACTGGCGGTGGCGACGGCCCACGATGCCAGATCGGCCGGGAGGGAGACGGTGGCGTCGAACGGTGGGGCAGCGCGCCCGAAGGGCGCATCCAGGCTCTGGCCCTCGCCGGCGCCGAACCCGTCCTCGGACAGCAGGAAGTTCTGCACCCGCAGCAGTTGGGTCATCGTCGCGCCTCTCCCGCGGTCCGCTGCGGACCGTGCCTCGTGGTCGACGGGCGCTCGCCCGCCTGCTCTCCGACCGGGGCCGCGCCCGGAAGTCATCGGTCCGCGCGTCCCTACGGCTCACCCGTCGGTGCCGCGGCCAGGTCGGCGTGCTCCTCGGCGAAGCCCGCAGCCGCGTCGACGAACCCGTCGAGGTCCGCGTCCGTCACCGCGAGGCTGAGGGCGAGGTAGCCCCGCTCGGCGATGTAGTAGCCCCGGGCCAGCAGCTCGTGGAACAGCAGACGGCGCCACCGGTGATCGGCCGCGGCGAGGTCGGACCACCGCGCGACGGGGCCCGGTACCGGGTGGATGGTCATCATCGAACCCGCGCCGGTCACGCAGAACCCGACCGGAGCGAGGGCCTGCGCCAGCCGGTCGCGCAGCCGGTCGCCCCGCGCGTTGAGGGCGGCGAGGGTGTCGGCGTCGAGCAGGGCGACGACGGCGCTGCCGGCCGCCATGGTGAAGGCGTTGTTGTTGAAGGTGCCGCCGTGGGTCAGCCCGCCCCGTGCCGGGTCGAACGCCGCCATCACGTCACGAGGACCGCCGAACGCGCCGAAGGAGAACCCGCCCGCGAAGTACTTGCCGAGCACGGTCACGTCGGCCGGGA
>CAYSTY010000605.1:0-1569 GCA_964433685.1 uncultured Actinomycetota bacterium
GGTTGACCGGGTCGGAGATGTCGATCAGCAGGCCGTTGCCCTCGCAGGCGCCGGCTGCGAGACCGAGCTCGGGGAACGCGGTGATGTCGTGGCAGGCGTCGGTCTGACCGCGCAGGCCGGCAGGGTTGCCGGTCTCCTCGTCCGCGAACAGTCGCGGCTCGGACACGATCGCCGCGTCCTCGGGGGCGTCGATCGGGACCTGGATGACCTCGATCTGGTAACGGTCGGTCTCGACCGGGTTGCCGTCCTCGTCGAGGAAGTCCTCCGGGTCGCTGGAGGGACGGCCCGTGTCCGGGTTGACCGGCCCGACGACGCAGTCGAGACCCTCGACGTCGCTGCTGTCACGGGGCGTGCCGTTGGTGCCGCTGACGTAGATGTAGACGTTGTCCGGGTCGTTCGGGTCCGGGACCACCGTCTGGGTGTGTGCGCCACGGCAGGTCTGCACGGCCGCGACCTGCTGCGGGGCGTCGAGGTCGCTGATGTCGAACACCCGCACGCCGATGAAGCGGTCCTCGACGTTGTCCCCGGTGAGCGGCTCGCAGTCGACGGTGCCGAGCTCCTGCACGCCGATGAACATCAGGTCGCCGTGGACGGAGATGTCGCCCTGCCCGCCGGGACAGGAGACCGCGGTGCGCAGCTCCGGCTCGGTGGGGTCGGTGACGTCGTAGATGAGTGCGCCGGCGTACTGGCCGACGAACGCGTGACCCTGGCTGAAGGTCATGTCGCTGTTGCGGAACCCGGCCGCTGCCGGGTTGGCCGGACGGTCCGGTGCGCCTTCATCGAAGAAACCCCGTGGCTTCGGGAGGTTCTCGATCAGCTCCATGTTCCACGCCGCTTCGGCGGCGGGGCCGGTCTCGTCGTCGGCCTTGAGACCTTCGCGCGGGTCCGGAGTCGGTGCCTGCGCTGCCGCGCCGGCCGCTGGCAGGAGCAACGCGCCCACCGCGGTCAGCGCGATCGCCAGACGCATCGGCGATCGCCGCGCGCCGCTTCGTGTTCTCATCATCCCTGTTCTCCCATCGGCTCCGGGCTGGCATCCCTTGGACGTGCTGGACGTCCGCCAGACCGGTGGCGGCACACTAGTCACGGACAGGTCCGAACGGTCCATCGATGTCGCTCCGTGTGCCCAGTCGCACACTCGGACCCAGCTGGACACCCGGGACGCCGCACCCGCTGCGGTGCTCCGCCGGGTCAGCTGAGGCGTGGTGGCTACGCTCGGCCGGGCGCGGCACCGGCCCCACCGGGTGCTGCCCCGCCCTCCTGCCGCCACCCCGAGCTGAGACCATGCTGCCCAAGGCCTACGACCCGGCCGCCACCGAGCCCGACCTCTACGAGGACTGGCGGTCGGCCGGGCTGTTCCACGCCGACCCCGATGACCCGGGCGAGCCGTTCGCGATCGTCATCCCGCCGCCGAACGTCACCGGGGCCCTGCACATCGGTCACGCGCTGACCAACGCCATCGAGGACGCGATGATCCGTCGCGCCCGGATGCAGGGCAAGAACGCGGTGTGGATCCCCGGCATGGACCACGCCGGCATCGCGACCCAGAACGTGGTGGAGAAGCAGCTCGCC
>CAYSTY010000606.1:0-1561 GCA_964433685.1 uncultured Actinomycetota bacterium
GCGCCCGCTTGCCCTTCAGCGAGTCGATACCGGGCAGGTGCAGGTCGATGCGGGCGGCCCCGTGGTGGACGCGACCGACGTCATCCCGAGCCACGCTGCTCACCTCCTGGGACGGGCAGAGCACCTCACGAGCGGTCCTGGAGTCCCCCTCGAGGGGGGGACCGAGCCGCCCCCTGAGCGCTTCCAAGGGGCGGCGACGGGGGGTTGAACCCGATCAGTCGCGGGCGACCTCCACGGTCTCGAAGGCCTCGATGACGTCGCCTTCCTTGACGTCCTGGAACTTGTCGAGGCCGATACCGCACTCGAAGCCCTCGCGGACCTCGTTGACGTCGTCCTTGAACCGGCGCAGCGACGACATCTTGTTGTCGTCGGCCACCACGACGCCGTCGCGGATGACCCGGACGCCGGCCTCGCGCCGGACGATGCCGGAGGTGACCATGCAGCCGTAGACGTTGCCGATGCGCGGGACCCGGAAGATCTCGCGGACCTCGGCCTCGCCGATGATCTGCTCGCGGAACTCGGGAGCGAGCAGACCCTTGACGGCGCGTTCGATGTCCTCGATCGCGTCGTAGATGATGCGGTAGGTCCGCACGTCCACGCCGGAACGGGAGATCTCGTCGCGGGCGTTGGGGCCGGGGCGCACGTTGAACGCCACGATGATGGCGTCCGACGCGTCCGCGAGCCGGACGTCGGCCTGGGTGATGGCACCGACGCCCTTGCTGATGACGCGGACCTGCACCTCGTCGAGCTCGAGCTTGAGCAGCGAGTCCTCGAGCGCCTCGGCGGAACCCGACACGTCGGCCTTGATGATGACGTTGAGCGTCGCCTTGTCGCCAGCCTGCACCGCCGAGGTGAACTCCTCGAGGGTGGTCGGCCGCCGGTCGGCGAGCTCCTTGCGGCGTTCGCGCGCGGCGCGACGTTCGGCCACGTCACGAGCGAACCGTTCGGCGTCGACGACGCGGAACTCGTCACCGGCCTCGGGCACGTCGTTGAGACCGAGGACCTGCACGGGACGCGCGGGCAGGGCCTCCTCGACGGCCTCACCGTTCTCGTCGAACATGGCGCGGATCTTGCCGTCCGCCGTACCCGCCACGAGGATGTCGCCGCGACGCAGCGTCCCGGCCTGGACCAGGACGGTGGCGACCGGCCCGCGACCACGGTCGAGGTGCGCCTCGATCACGCGTCCACGAGCGTCCTTGTCCGGGTTGGCCTTGATCTCGAGCAGGTCGGCCTGGAGCAGCACGACCTCGAGCAGGTCCTCGAGTCCCTGACGGGTCTTGGCCGAGACCTCGACCATGGACACGTCACCACCGAAGTCCTCGGCCACCAGGTCGTGCTCGGTGAGCTGGGTCTTGACCCGGTTCGGCTCGGCACCCTCGACGTCGATCTTGTTGATCGCGACCACGATCGGGACGCCGGCGGCCTTCGCGTGGGTGATGGCCTCGACGGTCTGCGGCATCACCCCGTCGTTGGCGGCGACCACGAGGATCGCGACGTCGGTGACCTGGGCACCGCGGGCACGCATGGCCGTGAAGGCCTCGTGACCCGGGGTGTCGATGAA
>CAYSTY010000607.1:0-1560 GCA_964433685.1 uncultured Actinomycetota bacterium
GCAGCGTGGTGCGCACGCCCGCGAGCGCGTCCTCGAAGGTGAGGTGGACGTCGGCACGCAGGTCGTTGCCGCGACGCGCCCGGCGCTGACGTCCCGCGGTCCGGGGGCCGCCACCCGCGCCGGCACCGGCGGCACCGAACATCTGGCCGAGCAGGTCGCCGAGGTCACCACCGGCGAACCCGGCGCCACCGAACGGGTCGCCACCGCGGCCACCGCCCATGCCCGAGAACCCGGCCGCACCGAGCCGACGCAGCTCGTCGTACTCACGTCGCTTGGTCGCGTCGCCGAGGACGGCGTAGGCCTCCCCGACCTCCTTGAACCGCTGCTCCGCACCCGGGTCGTCCGGGTTGGCATCCGGGTGGTTCTCGCGAGCGAGCCGGCGGTAGGCCTTCTTGATCTCCTCCGCGGAGGCGTCCTTGGCCACGCCGAGCGCCTGGTAGTAGTCCTTCTCGAGCCACTCACGCTGCGCTGCCACGGACCTCACCTCCTCGCTCGCTGCCACCGGGTCGGTTCACCACGAACCTCACCCGCGGACCACCACCATGGCGGGCCGCAGGACCCGCTCACCGAACCGGTAGCCGGCCCGCAGCGTCGACTCGACCACCGGTTCCTCGGTGGGTTCGTCGGCGGGGACCTGCTGGACCGCTTCGTGTTGCGACGGGTCGAACGCCTGCCCCGTCGGTTCGATCCGGTCGAGGCCGAGCCCGCGCAGGGTGCCGACGAGCTTCTCGGCCACCAGTGTCACGCCCTTGGCGAGACCCTGGTCGCTCGAGCTGCTGGCGGCCTCCAGGGTGCGGTCGAGGTCGTCGAGCACGTCGAGCAGAGCCGCGGCCACGTCACCCCGGCCGGAATCGCGGGCCGCAGCCGACTCGCGACCCGTCCGGCGGCGGAAGTTCTCGAACTCCGCCCGCGCACGACGCAGGTCGTCGAGGTACTCGTCGCGCTGACGCTCCGCCTCGTGCGCCGCCGTCAGCAGCTCCTCACGGGTACGCGGATCGTCCTCGACCTCCGCGAGCTCGGAAGGTGCCACCCCGTCGGCATCGCCCTCGGGGAACGCCCCGACGACGGCCGCTGCCACCTCCTGCTCGGGGGACGGCGAGGTGGCCGGCTCACCGGCGGCGGGCGGCGCGGTCCGGCCGACGGGACCGTCGGGACCCGGGACCGGCTCGGCGTTGGGTGCGGGGGCCTGATCGGGCTGCTGGCTCACGGTGCTCCTCGGGGCGGCAGGGGATGGGACGGCGGACGGCGGCCGCTCGGGCCGCCGTCCTCCGGTCAACCGGCGGTGACCTGGATGCGTCGAGGCTTGGCGTCCTCGGCCTTGGGGACCACGATCGTCAGCACGCCGTCCTTCGCGGTGGCGCGCACGCCCTCGCCGTCCACGCGGTCGGGCAGACGCACCGACCGGTGGAACCGGCCGACCGCCCGCTCGATGCGACGGAACGACTCGGCCGAACGGTCCTCGTAGAAGCGGCGTTCGCCGCTGACGGTCAGCACGTTCTCCTCGAGGGACACCTCGACGTCCTCCGCCGGGACCCCCGGCAGCTCGACGTGCAGGGTGTA
>CAYSTY010000608.1:0-1558 GCA_964433685.1 uncultured Actinomycetota bacterium
CCGGCCACGAACCGCGTCGCCGGCCGGGTGTAGAGCGTCTGCGGGTCGGCGAGCTGGTGGATGCGCCCCTGGTGCATCACCGCCACCTGATCGGCGAGGCTGAGCGCCTCCTCCTGGTCGTGGGTGACGATGATGGCGGTCGCCTCGGCGGCCCGCAGGATGGCGCGGACCTCCTCCCGCACGGCGGTCCGCAGCGCCGCGTCCAGACCCGAGAACGGCTCGTCGAGCAGCACCAGGTCGGGGGAGGGGGCGAGCGCGCGCGCCAGGGCGACGCGCTGCTGCTGGCCACCCGACAGCGCGGTCGGCAGCCGCCGGTGGAGGTCACCGAGGCCGACCAGGTCGAGCACCTCGTGGACCCGGTCACGCCGGACCCGACGCGGCAGGTGCCCGAGCCCGTAGGCGACGTTGCGAGCCACCGACAGGTGGGGGAACAACGCGTAGTCCTGGAACACCAGTCCGACGTTGCGCTTCTCCGGCGGGACGTACGTCCGTGGTCCGGCGACCTGACGCCCATCGATCGTGACCGTGCCCTCGTCGGGCGCGAGCAGCCCCGCGATGGTCCGCAGCACGGTCGTCTTGCCGCACCCGGAGGGGCCGAGCAACCCCGTCAGGCTCCCGCGGGCGATGTCGAGGTCCACGCCGTCCACGGCCACGGTGGTGCCGTACCGCTTGACCAGCCCGCGGCACGCCAACGCGCTGGTGCGCGTGGGGGCGGGAAGGTCGAGGGTCACCACGTGGGCAGCTCCGGGGGGCGGCGGAGGTGAGGCTACCCTTCCTCGACCGCCGAGCGCACCTCCGGATCAGTACAGCTGCTGGTAGGTGAGCCGGGTGTCCTCGTCGACCTCGGCCACGGTCGGCACGGGGACGTCACCGCGTCCGGCGGCCGCGACCGCGTCGGACAGGAAGCGTCCGAGGCTCGGGACGTCGTCGCCGAGGTGGTGCTGGTCGGGGTCCCAGGCCCGCGCGCGCAGGAGCGCGCGGCCGCAGTGGATGTACACCTCCTCGACGTCGACCACCGTGGCCAGCAGCGCCGGGGAACCCCCGGCCGCGAGGCGGTCGAGCAGATCGGGTTCGTCGCTGAGGTAGCCCGTGCCGTTGACCCGCAGCACCTCGGAGCGGCCGGGGATCGCGAAGGCGAGGCCGATGCCGGGGTGCTCGGCGAGGTTGCGCAGGGACTGGGCGAGCCGGTTGCCGCGTCGCTCGGGGATCGCCAGCAGCCGGTCGTCGAGGACGGCGACGAACCCGGGATGGTCGCCCCGCGGGGAGCAGTCGAGGTGTCCCGCGCCGTCCGAGGTCGCCACGAAGAGCAACGGGGAGCGGGCGATGAAGCGGCGCGCGTTGGCGTCGACCGTCGGGACGATCTTGGCGGCGACCATCGGTAGGGGAGGCGGGCCGAGGCGGTCGAGCGCCGCGTCGAGCGCGATCGGTCGGGGGCGGGGGGCGGTCACGCCGGTCTCCTGCGGTCGTCGGCGGTCAGGCCGCTCTCCTGCGTCGCCGGCGCCGTGGTCGACCCGGTCGGGACGCCGGCAGGGTGCCACGCCGACGCCGGCGACGCGGG
>CAYSTY010000609.1:0-1554 GCA_964433685.1 uncultured Actinomycetota bacterium
TCCAGCCCGCGCCGCGGAACACGGCTTCGAGCTCCTGGATGATCTTGCCGTTGCCCCGGACCGGGCCGTCGAGGCGCTGGAGGTTGCAGTTGACGACGAAGATGAGGTTGTCGAGCGTCTCGCGGGCGGCGATCGAGAGCGCCCCGAGCGACTCGGGCTCGTCGCACTCGCCGTCGCCGAGGAAGCACCACACCTTCGAGTTGCTGGTGTCGGCGATGCGGCGGTTGTGCAGGTAGCGGTTGAACCGCGCCTGGTAGATGGCGTTGATGGGCCCGAGGCCCATCGAGACGGTGGGGAACTCCCAGAACTCGGGCATCAGCCTCGGGTGCGGGTAGCTCGACAACCCGCCCGGTTCGACCTCCTGACGGAACCGGTCGAGGCGGGCCTCGTCGAAGCGCCCCTCGAGGAACGCGCGCGCGTAGACACCGGGCGAGGCGTGGCCCTGGAAGTAGATCTGGTCGCCGCCACCCGGGTGGTCCTTGCCCCGGAAGAAGTGGTTGAACCCGACCTCGTACTGCGCCGCCGCCGACGCGTACGAGCCGATGTGCCCCCCGGTCCCACGTTCGACGTTGGTGCGGTGGACCATGACGGCCGCGTTCCACCGGATGTAGCGGCGGATGCGCCGTTCGAGGTCCTCGTCACCGGGGAAGTCCGGCTCGCGTTCCGGCGGGATGGTGTTGATGTAGTCGGTGGTCGCCAGCGAGGGCACGCCGATGTTGGCCTGCCGTGCCTGCTCGAGGACCTTCAGCAGCAGGAACCGGCCGCGCGCCTTGCCGTGCTGGGCGACCACCGCGTCGAACGACTCGAGCCACTCGCGGGTCTCGACCTCGTCGACGTCCGGGTACTGCGCCGGGAGCCCGTCGGTGATGATGGGCCGGTCGGTCTGCTGGTCGCGCTCTGCCACGGGGTCCTCGATCGGAGGGGCCGGAGGTGCTGTCGGTCTGGCCGCCCGGTGCCGTGGGTCCCACGGTCGGAGCGGATGACCGCTCACGTGCGGACCGGAGGGGTGGGCCTCGGGAGGACCGACCGGTACCGCTGCGCGAGGACGACCGACGCTAACCGTTCGGGCTCGCGCCCGCCGCTGGACCCGCGTCCCACGGACGGCCACGTCCGCCCCGAGGCCGGACGCCCATCCCGCCACCAGGAACGTCCGCCACCGGTACGTTCCGTGACGTGCGCTCCCGCCCCCGCCCCGGCCCCTGGCCGCGCTCCCTGCTCGTGCTCGTCGTCCTGGCGGGTGCGTGCTCGGGCGTGGGCGATCAGGTGACCGAGCTGCGCAGCCGCGCGGGCGACGCGGCCGACCAAGTCCAGTTCTGCTTCGCGGTGACGCGCGCCCTGACGGCGGTCGACGGCGGATCGTCGCTGTCCGAGGCGCGGACGGCGGCCGAGGAGGTCCTGGCCCAGGTGCCCGAGCAGCTGCGCGAGGACGCCGAACTGGTCGCCGCACAGCTGCGCCGGGCCGCGGAGTCCGGCGACCGTTCCGTGCTCGACCGGGACTTCGAGGTGGCCGCGACGCGCCTGCGCGACGACACCCGGGACCTCTGCGACCCCCGC
>CAYSTY010000610.1:0-1552 GCA_964433685.1 uncultured Actinomycetota bacterium
CGGGCTGGGCACGCCGCCGCCGCTGATCGGCTCCGAGGTCCCGTCCACACCTGCTGCCTCGACGCCCCAGGTCGGGCAGGTGTTCGCCGGTTCGGCCGCCCCCGCAGCCGACGAGGCGGCCCGTCGACCGACCGACCTGCTGGTGGCGTTCGCGCTCGGGGCGGCGGCGGCGCTGCTCGGGGTGCTCGTCGGGCGTCGCACCACCCGGGACCGACCGTGACCCCTCCCGATCCCGGCCTGCCCCGGACCGCGCTGGCGACGGCGGCCGCCATCGCGAGCGGCGCGACCACCAGCGAGGCCGTGGTCACCCGCTGCCTCGAGCTCATCGACGAGCGTGAGGACACCCTCCACGCGTGGGTCCACCTCGACCGCGACGCGGCGCTCGCCGAGGCTCGCCGACGCGACGCCGAAGCGCGCGACCGCTCCGACGGTGACGCGCCGCTCGGTCCGCTGCACGGGGTGCCCGTGGGGGTCAAGGACCTGATCGACACCGCCGACCAGCCGACCGGGTACGGCTCGCCGATCCACGCGGGCCACCGGCCTGCCGCGGACGCGGTGGCCGTCGCGCGGCTGCGCGAGGCCGGGGCGGTCGTCCTCGGCAAGACCGTCACGACCGAGTTCGCCGTCTTCAGCCCCGGGCCCACCACCCACCCCGACGACCCGACGCGCACCCCCGGCGGGTCCTCGTCCGGGTCGGCCGCCGCGGTCGCCGCCGGGCAGGTCCCGCTCGCGCTCGGCACGCAGACCGCAGGTTCGGTGGTCCGGCCGGCGTCGTTCTGCGGCGTGTTCGGCGGCAAGCCCACCTTCGGGGCGATCCCGACCGACGGGGTGAAGGCCTGCGCGTCCACCCTCGACCACGTCGGTGCGTTGGGGCGGGACGTGCGCGACGTCGCGCTCGCGCTCGGGATCATGGCCGGTGACCCGGACCGGTTCGCGCCGATCGACCTCGGCACCCGGCCGCGCATCGGGTTCTGCCGCAGCCCCCAGTGGGACGCGCTCGAGCCCACGACCCAGCTGGCGGTGGAGGCCGGCGCGGAGCGGCTCGCGCGCCTGGCCGACGTCGTCGAGGTCAGCCTCCCGCCCGACTTCGACGGGTTGGTCGACGCGCAGATGACCATCATGGCGGTCGAGGTCGCGCGCAACCTCGCCACCGAACGTCGCGACCACCCCGAGCTGCTCAGCGACCAGCTCCGCGAGTACATCGACGGCGCCGCCGCGCTCGAGGACGGCTACGAGGACGCGCTGGCGCTCGCCGACCGGTGCCGAGCCCAGCTGCCCGAGCTGTTCGCCGAGCCGCGGCTCTGGCTCACCCCGTCGGTCATCGGCGAGGCGCCCCCGATCGCGACGACCGGCGATCCGCTGCTGTGCCGGAGCTGGACGCTGCTCGGCACCCCCGCGGTGTCGGTGCCGGGGTTGACGGGCCCGAACGGGTTGCCGCTCGGCGCGCAGGTGGTGGCCGCACCCGGCGACGACGCGGCGGCGCTGGCCGGCGCGGCGCTCGTGGCGGTCGCGCTCGAAGGCTCGATCACGGCGTTCAACACCCGCGGCCGCG
>CAYSTY010000611.1:0-1547 GCA_964433685.1 uncultured Actinomycetota bacterium
GACCGTGAGCGTGGTGGTGACCGTGAGCGTGGTGGCGACCGTGAGCGTGGTGGTGACCGTGACCGCGGTGGCGACCGTGACCGCGGCGGCGACCGTGACCGCGGCGGCGACCGTGACCGCGGCGGCGACCGTGACCGCGGCGGTCGGGACGGTGGCGGCGAGCGCACCCGGACCCGTACCCGCAGCCGGTCGCGTGAGCGCGACTGACCCGCACCATCCTCTCGCCTGACCGACGGCGGCCCCGATCGGGGCCGCCGTCGGCTCGTTCCCAGGAGCACCCGTGCCAGAACCGCAGATCAGCGTCCTGCCCAGCGGCATCACCGTCGTCACCGACCCGATGCCGGCCGTCCGCTCGGTGACCCTCGGGATGTGGATCGCGATCGGGTCCCGGGACGAGACGCCCGCCCAGTTCGGCGCGTCCCACTTCCTCGAGCACCTGTTGTTCAAGGGCACGCGGCGACGGTCCGCGCGGGACATCGCCGAGGCCCTCGACGCGGTCGGCGGGGAGATGAACGCGTTCACCTCCAAGGAGCTGACCTGCTTCTACGCGCGGGTCCTCGACCAGGACCTGCCGCTCGCGTTCGACGTGCTCGCCGACATGATCGTGGACGCGCGCAACAGCCCCGAGGACGTCGAGGCCGAACGTCAGGTCGTGCTGTCGGAGATCGACATCCACCTCGACACGCCCGACGACCTCGTGCACTCGGACCTGTCCGAGCTCGTCCTCGGTGACCACCCGCTCGCGCTCGAGACCCTCGGGAGCGTGGACTCGATCACGGGCCTGCACCGCGACACGATCCACGACCACTACCTCGACACCTACCGCCCGGAGAACCTGACGGTCGCGGCGGCGGGGGCGGTCGACCACGACCAGCTCGTCCGCCTCACCGAGGAGCTGCTCGGCGACCTCGGCCGACCCGGCGGCAGCGCACCGGTCCGCACGGCGCCGACGCGGTACGGGGCCCACCAGCTGCGCATCCGGCACCGCCCCACGGAGCAGGCACACCTCGCGCTCGGCTACCCGGGCCTCGACCAGACCGACGACGACCGGTGGGCGCTGCGGGTGCTGAACGTCGCCCTCGGCGGCGGGATGTCGTCGCGGCTGTTCCAGGAGCTGCGCGAGACGCGGGGGCTGTGTTACACGACCTTCAGCTACAGCTCGTCCTACCGCGACGCCGGGCTCGTCGGCGCGTACGTCGGCACCGCTCCCGGCAAGGTCGACGAGACCTTGACCGTGCTCCGCGGCGAGCTCGACCGGGTCCGCGTCGACCTCGACGACGCCGAGGTGGCGCGTGCCCGCGGGGCGCTCGCGGGTGGCACCGTCCTCGGGCTCGAGGACACCGGGTCGCGGATGAGCCGCATCGGCAAGCAGGTCGCCACCGGCGTGCCGATCGTCACCGTCGACGAGGCGCTCGCCCGGATCGACGCGGTCACACTGGACGACGTCAGGCGCGTCGCCGACCGCCTGCTGGGTCAGCCCGCCGACCTCGCCGTCGTGGGCCCGTTCGCCGAGGACGAGACCGATCGCTTCGCCGGCGCCGTGGCCT
>CAYSTY010000612.1:0-1545 GCA_964433685.1 uncultured Actinomycetota bacterium
CCGAGGACCGCCGCGATCCGCGGGATCTCCGGGTAACCATCCGGCACCTGGAGGAAGGTGCTGAAGTCGAAGGGCAGCCCCGAGAACCGCCACCCCATGACGTCGGGGATGCGTCCGCCGTCCGCGTCGCACAGCAGGACCAGGGGCAACCCCTTCTTCGCGGCGAACGCGGCGATCCGGCCCTGCTTGCGCATGCTGATCGGTGCGGTGGTCCCGGCGAGGGTGGTCGCATCGATGGCGATCACGCACACGCGCCGTCCGTCGATGCGACCGAAGCCCGTGACGCAGCCGTCACCGGGGATGGGTCGCTCGTGGCGGAGCTCAGGCTCCGCGAGCAGGCCCAGCTCGTAGAAGGAGCCCTCGTCGAGCAGCCCATCGATCCGTTCGCGCACGGTGAGCCGACCACTGGCGTGGTGTCTGGCGACCCGTTCGGGGCCGCCCATGGCGTACGCCACCTCGCGGCGCCGCTCGAGCTCCTCGAGCCGTTCGGCCATGGTGGGGGGTTGCGGCATCTCGCTCACGGCCTACCTGTCCTGGAAGTTCGGTTCGCGACGGTCCTTGAACGACGCCACGCCCTCCGCCTGGTCGTGGGTGCTGTGCAGGAGCGCGGTCGCCTCGGTCGAGTAGTCGTAACCGTCGGCGCTACCGCGGTTGAGGATGCGCTTGGCGACCTGGAGGGCGACGGCCGGCTTGCTCGCGATGAGCGCCGCCTGCCGCAACGCTTCGTCGAGGTGCTGACCCTCCGGCACCACGTGGGTGACGAGACCGGCGAGTCGCGCCTGCTCGGCGTCGAGCCGCTCGCCCGTGAAGATCATGTGCTTGAGCCAGTGCAGGTTCGTGTTGGCGTGCCCACGGGCGACCCCCAACCCCGGCATCAGACCGACGGCCGCCTCGGGGGTCCCGAAGCTGGCCGTGGTGTCGGCCACGACGATGTCGGTGACCATCGTCAGCTCGCAGCCACCGCCGAGGGCGAACCCGTGCACGGCCGCGATGGTCGGCTTCGGGAAGGTCTCGAACGCGCGGTACGCACCGAACGCGAGCTCCTGGTACCGCCGTCGTGCAGGGATGTCGTCGAGGTCCCCGAAGCCCGCGATGTCACCGCCGGCGCAGAAGCACCGGCCGGCCCCGTGGACCACCAGCACGCGCACGCCCGCATCGTCGGCCGCATCGGCGAGCAGGTCCCGCAGGTCGGTCCAGAACTCGAACGTCAACGCGTTGAGCTTGTCCGGACGGTCGAGCATCACCATCGCCGTGGCGTCCTCGACCTCGACGGTCAACATCCCGTAGCGCGGTTGCACGCGTGCCTCCTTCGAGCGTCGGGCCCGTCCCGCCCGCTGGCGACGCGCGACCCACGACGGCGGATCCCTGGACGTGGTTTACTGAAGGGTAAGTCAACGCACAGCCCGGGTCAACGACGGGGCGGGTGCAGCACACCGCGCCCGGTGAGGAGTTCACGGTGGAACCGTTCGTCGCGCTGATGCGCCGCTACTGCATCGACTACACCAACGTGCACGACCAGTCGGTGTGCGACGAGATCATGTCCGA
>CAYSTY010000613.1:0-1542 GCA_964433685.1 uncultured Actinomycetota bacterium
CGGGGCCGACCGCGCCCGCAGACCCACCCGTCCACGACCCCGAGGATCTGCTCGGGCTGGCCTCGGTCGACCTACGTGAGCCGTTCGATGCTCGTGAGGTGCTCGCCCGGGTCCTCGACGGGTCCCGGTTCGAGGAGTTCAAGCCCGCCTACGGCCCGAACCTCGTCACCGGGTGGGGGTCGCTGCACGGGTTCCCCGTCGGTGTCCTGGCCAACAACGGCGTGCTGTTCAGTCCCGAGGCGGAGAAGGGCGCGCAGTTCATCCAGCTCGCCAACCGCATGGGCGTGCCCCTGCTGTTCTGCCAGAACATCACCGGGTTCATGGTCGGCACCCGCTACGAACAGGGCGGCATCATCAAGGACGGCGCGAAGCTGATCAACGCCGTGACCAACTCCGAGGTCCCACACCTCACGCTGATGATGGGTGCCTCCTACGGCGCCGGGAACTACGGGATGTGCGGCCGTGCCTACGACCCCCGGTTCCTGTTCACCTGGCCCAACCATCACATCGCCGTCATGGGGCCGCAGCAGCTGGCCGGCGTGCTGTCGATCGTCGCTCGCGCCGCGGCCGAGAACCGCGGTGAACCGTGGGACGACGAGCAGGACGCGGCCGTGCGCCGGATGGTCGAGACCCAGATCGAGGACGAGTCGAACGCGCTGTTCTCGACCGGGCAGGGCTGGGACGACGGCGTCATCGACCCGCGCGACACCCGTGACGTGCTGGGCCTGGCGCTGTCGGCGGTGCACACGGGCGAGGTGGCCGGTGCGACCGGCTACGGGGTGTTCCGCATGTGAGCGCGACCACCTCGCACGTCCGGCTCCCGGCGAAGGTGCTGATCGCCAACCGCGGTGAGATCGCGGTCCGCATCGCACGCACGTGCCGGTCGATGGGCATCGCCACCGTCGCGGTGTTCTCCGACATCGACGCCGACGCGCTCCACGTCGCGGTCTGCGACGAAGCGGTCCGGCTCGGCGGGGCAGCCCCGGCGGACTCGTACCTGCGCGGCGAGGCGATCATCGCGGCCGCCCGTCGCACCGGTGCGGACGCCATCCACCCCGGGTACGGGTTCCTGGCCGAGAACGCGACCTTCGCCCGCGACGTCGGTGAGGCAGGGCTGACCTGGATCGGACCGACGCCAGACGCCATCGCCGCGATGGGCGACAAGCTCGAGGCCAAACGCCGGATGGCGGACGCCGGGGTGCCGCTGGTCCCGGGCGCCGAGCTGCCGGACGGCGACCTCGATGATGACGTGCTGCACGCCGTCGCCGCCGAGGTCGGCTACCCGGTGATGGTCAAGGCCGCCGCCGGCGGCGGTGGGAAGGGCATGCGCGTCGTCGAGACGCCTGCCGACCTCGTCGACGCGGTCGGTGCGGCACGCCGCGAGGCCACGGCCGCGTTCGGCGACGGGACGGTGTTCCTCGAGCGTTACGTGACCCGCCCGCGCCACGTCGAGGTGCAGGTCCTCGGGGACGCGGACGGCACCGTCGTCCACTGCTTCGAACGCGAGTGCTCGATCCAGCGCCGCCACCAGAAGGTCGTGGA
>CAYSTY010000614.1:0-1541 GCA_964433685.1 uncultured Actinomycetota bacterium
CCGACGAGGCCGTTCGACGACCTCTACGGTGAGGGCCCGACGCGAGGTCCGTCCCCGATGCCTACGCCGCCCGTGACCATCGACGACCTGCACCACCTGCGTCGCGCCGTCGCGCTCGCCCGTGAGGCGCTCGAGCACGGCGACCAGCCGTTCGGCTCGCTGCTCGTGCTCGACGGCCAGGTGATGGCCGAGGACCGCAACCGCATCTCCGGAGGGGACCGCACACAGCACCCCGAGTTCGCGCTGGCGCGGTGGGCGACGACCCGGCTCACACCGCAGCAACGTGCGTCAGCGGTCGTGTACACCTCCGGTGAGCACTGTCCCATGTGCGCGGCCGCCCACGGGTGGGTCGGGCTGGGACGGATCGTGTACGCGGCATCGTCGGCGCAGCTGCAGGCCTGGCTGGACGAGTTCGGCGCGCCGGCGGGCCCCGTGCGACCGCTGCCGATCGCCGAGGTCGTCCCGGACGCGGTCGTCTCGGGTCCCGCTCCCGAGCTGGCCGACGAGCTGCGCGAACTGCACCGGCGCGACCACGAGCGCCACGGCGCCTGAACCACGGGGAGCGCCGGCATCGACCCACCGCGGCGACGGCGTACCGTGCGCGGCTCGATGCCCCCGACGGAGCGCCCGTGTCCGAGCCTGCTGCCCCCACACCGAACGGCGTCGAACCGCGCAGCGCGGACCGGCGCAGCGCCGACCCGGGCGACGCCGACCCGCGCAGCGCCGACCGACGTCCGCCGTTGCGGCGGCTGTGGGACCACGCCGACGGGCACCACGGTCGGGCGCTGCTCGCCACGGTCGCCTCGGTGCTCAACACCTTCGCCGACCTCGCGCCGCCGTTCCTGATCGGGCTCGCGATCGACGTGGTGGTCGAGCGCGAGTCGTCACTGATCGAGTCGCTGACCGGTATCGGCGACGTGCGCAGCCAACTGGTGCTGGTCGCCGGGCTGACGGTCGCGGTGTGGGTGTTCGAGTCGTTGACCGACTACCTCGCCGACGTGACCTGGCGCAACCTCGCGCAGACCATCGAGCACCAGGCACGGCTCGAGGCCTACGACCACGTCCAGCACCTCGACCTCGCCAGCTTCGAGGACCGGTCCACCGGCGGTCTGCTGTCGATCCTCAACGACGACGTCAACCAGCTCGAACGGTTCCTCGACCGTGGCGCGCACGAGATCATCCACGTCGCGACCTCGGTCCTGCTGATCAGCGCGACCTACCTGGTGCTGTCGCCGGTGATCGGCGTCATCTCGCTCGTCCCCATCCCGCTGATCCTCTGGGGCGCGCACGCGTTCCAGCGCCGGCTCGAGCCGCGCTACGCGGACGTCCGGGCCCGCGTCGGTGAGCTCAACGACACGTTGGCCAACTCCCTCGGTGGCATCGCGACCATCAAGGCGTTCGGGACCGAGGACCGTGAGACCGCGCGGGTGCGGGACGGGTCACAGGCCTACCGGGCCGCCAACCGGCGCGCGATCGCGTTGTCGGCCGCGTTCGTGCCCGTCATCCGTATGGCCATCCTGGCCGCGTTCACCACCATCCTG
>CAYSTY010000615.1:0-1541 GCA_964433685.1 uncultured Actinomycetota bacterium
TGCGGAGATGGAGGAGCTGGAGCGCGAACTGGACGAGCTGTAGACGTCGCACGCGTGGGCCGCCGGCGCAGTACCGACGGCTCTGACGCGCGACCCGCTACCTGTTCGGGACCCTCGACCCTCGCGACAGGTGGTGACCGTCGTGCGTACGGCAGCATCGTGAGCTCGTGGGCGACGTTGCTGGATCGACCTCCGGGCTCCGGGTGGACGACACGCCGCTCACGGACTCGCCGTGGCCGCACCGCATCCTCGTTCCGAGGATCGATGCCACGGCTCGTCAACCCGATCGTCTGCGAGGGGGTAGCCGGGGGGCAGGCGCGTGCCGAGGTCGAAGGCAGTGGTGATCGCTGCATGGTCCGACATGGGTTCACGCTCACCGGCGGGGCCCGCTACGAGGTGACCCGTGGCGACCTTCGTGGTGACCGCGGAACTGATCGGTTCGATCGGTCCGCGACACAGGACGTGGTCGATACGGAACCCGACACCGGTACGCGGTTCCCAGAACGTCGGGGTCATCGGATCGGCGACTCGACGGTGCGCATCCTTCCAACCGGCATCGAGAAGAGCCGCGAACCGTGGCTCCCCGACGAGCCGCGGGTTCAGCGACCCCGTTGCATCCCGGTGGTCGCAGTTGAAGTCACCGGCCAGCACGGCCGGTCGCCCGGCCGGCCAGAACTCGGTCAGGCCCCGGAGCTCTTCGAGGAAGGCTCGCTTACGGACCATGTCGGGACTGCCGGAGGGTACGTACACGCCGAGGACGTCGAGTTCCCGCCTCCCGACCGCGACGACGGCATGGACCAGGCGGGTCGAGTCGGTGGCGGTCAGGTGAGCGCGACGGACAGGCAGCCGGGTTGCGATGGCCACGCCGTACTGGCGGCTCGCGGTTCGCCCTGGAGCCTCCATGACGTTCCAACCTTCTTCCTCGAGGAGCGCCCGAAGTGACGGCATCCCGTTCGGCGACCACTCTGGAAGCACCATCACATCGGCATCGAGCAGTGCGAGAGCACGCGCGATCCGCGGTCGCCGACTGCCTCCGCCGTGCCTCACGTTCCATGCGCCGACCGTGACGTTCATGGTGCCCCCTCGCCCCAAGAGACGGTGAACCTACGTCCTCGAACCGCCGCTCTGCTCGCCATGCGCTCATCCAGTAGCCGCCCGTGCCGAAGCCGGGCGTGGCGAGCTGCTCCCCACGGTGAGGTGCGACCTTGCGCCGATGGCTCGATGAGAGCGTGGCGGCTGCGTTCGGTCGGCACGTGGTGGACGCGTCATCTGGAACGGGCGACTTCACCCGTTTCGACGATCTCGACATCTCGCCCTCTGGACGGGATGACGACGCGTCCGACGCCGATCGCGACGCGGTGTCGCCGGCCTTCGGGTGACCGGCGATGGTCGGCGTGCGTCGTGCATCGCATCGCCGAACCGCGATGGGCCGCGGCGTCTGCGGCGCGCCACGCATCATCCACAGGTGCCGGCGATCCGCTCCCGGACTCGATGGTCGATCGAGAGGGCCCGAGGAACGGGATGACGATGACGAGGATGAG
>CAYSTY010000616.1:0-1539 GCA_964433685.1 uncultured Actinomycetota bacterium
ACGGCCTCGCCCGCGCAGCTGGTCATGATGCTCTACGACGGCGTCCTGTCCGAGGTCGCCCGTGCCGAACGGGCGCTCGCCGCCGACGCGGTCGACCACGCCGAGGTCAACGACTGCCTCAGCCGTGCGCAGGCCATCGTCACCGAGCTCGCGGCCACCCTCGACCACGAACGTGGTGGCGTCATCGCCGCCAACCTGGCCTCGCTCTACAGCTACTGCAACGAGCAGCTGGTCGAGGCCAACATCCGCAAATCCGCGGACACGCTGCCGGCGGTGACCTCCACCATCGCGGGCATCCGCGAGGCGTGGGAGACCGCCTGCGTCAACAGCGCCGTCGGGGACCGGCAGCCCGTCACGGTCGCGGGGTGACCGCGATGGCCACCGAGACGTGGGAGTCGGCGCTGGCCCGGCTCCAGGACGACCTCGACGCGCTCGACCGGGCGCTCGCGTCGGGCGCCGACGTGGTGACCCTGCCGTGGACGCCGCCGAGCGACCTCGGGCCGCTGCCCGATCGGCTACGGGAACGTGCCGCGGCGTTGCACGCCCGTATCGGCCGGTCCACCGCTCGCCTGCGGGAAGCACAGACCGAGCTGGCGGGGCAGCGGCGGGACGTCGATCGCCGTCGACAGGCCAGCGCCGTCTACCACGGTGTGGCCCGCGGGACCGATCGGCACCGCACCGCTTGAGTCAGGTGTCGGGGAGCCGATGGGCTCCCCGACAACCTGGTTCTGGACTTCACGACTCATGGAGGAGGCGATCGCCTCCTCCTTTCTCGTGTTCCAGGGCCACCCCGGCTCGACGGAGGACGTGAGGTGATCTGGGACGTGACCGCCGTCACCGCGGTGCGCGCGCTCGACGGGCTCGCGCAACGGGGTGAGGTCCGGGCGCACAACATCGCCAACAGCGAGACACCGAACTTCCGCGCACAGACCGTCTCGTTCGAGACGCAGCTGCGTGACGCCGTGCGCCGCGGCCGGCCGGAGACCGCGACCACCGACGTGAGCGCGTCCCCGACGATCGTCGACGGCAACAACAACTCCGTCGACCTCGAGACCGAGCTCATCGAGTCGCTCAAGGACGGCGCGATGCGCGACACGATGATCGCCGGCTTCAACTTCAAGGCGGCCCAGATGCGCGTCGCGTTCGGTGGCCGCCGATGAGCACCTTCTCCTCGATGCAGATCGGGCGCACCGGCGCCGGGTTCGCCCACCACTGGCTCGACACGATCGCGCACAACATCGCGAACGTGGAGACCCGCACCGCCCCCGGGACCGAACCGTTCCGTGCCATCCAGCTCGTGGCCCGCCCGAACACCGGCAGCCACTTCGCCACCAGCGGCTCGGGTGTCTACGTGTCGGCCCAGGTCGCCACCGAGGGCGACCCGGCGATGGTCCACGACCCCGAGCACCCGCTCGCCGACGAGGCCGGCTACGTGCAGGCCCCGGTGGTCGACCTCGGCGGTCAGATGACCGACATGCTCATCGCCAACCGCGCCTACCAGGCCAACCTGCGGACCGTCGAGTCCGCACGTGAGGCCTA
>CAYSTY010000617.1:0-1539 GCA_964433685.1 uncultured Actinomycetota bacterium
CCCGGACCGCCGCTCGCCCTCTCCCGCTCCAACGTGCACTTCCTGACGGCTCCCGCCCCGTCCTGGAAGGTGACGTCAGCGTAACGTTGGACGGTGTCCGATGGAAGGGGTGACCCGGGGAACCGCACCTCCTCGTCCGCACACCGCACCAACCTCTGCGTCGCGCAGCCGTTCTGGCGGGAAGCCGTGACGACCAGCGGTGATGCGACCGCTCAGCGACGTGCGGGGCCAGCCGGACCGGCGTCGACCGGCGTCAGGTCGGCGTCGGGTCATCGTCAGGTCGGCGTCAGATCGGTTCGGGTTCGCCGCTGCGGGGATGCTGCACCATCGGTACGCCGTCGACCATGACGGCGGTCGGCAGGGTCAGCTCGGTGTCGACCTCGCCGGCCAGCGCCGCGGCGACCGCGGCCTCCGCCGACCCGAACCCGAGCAGCTGGCGCAGGTTCCAGCGGGTCGGGAAGATGATGGTGGCCTCGTCGGCCGCGGCGGCGGCCAGCGCCTCGTTGGGGCGGAACCAGCGGGCGCTCGAGGTCTCGACCCGGTCGTGGGCGGCGACGTCGCGCTGCAGGGTCGGCACGGACGCGATGAAGAACCGCGTGTCGAAGCGCCGGTGCTGGCCCTCCGGGGTCACCCACCACGACCAGAACCCGAGCGCCCCGAGCTCGAGCACCAGGTCCTCGGCGTCGAGCCACGCGTGGAAGTCCTCGACCGGTCCGCGGTCGTTCAGCGCGTCGCGCATCGCCACGAACGACGGCGAGGCCAGGTCCTCGGCCGTCACCGGCGAGCCGTCCCCCCGGACCGCCAGCAGCACGCCGGCCTCCTCGAAGGTCTCGCGCACCGCGGCGGCGCGGTAGGCGAGGGCGGTCTCCGGGTCCTCGACCCGCAGCACCTCGGCGTCGACGACCGGGTCGGGGCCGCGCCACCGCTCGCGGGGCAGCCGGGCGTCGGCCGGGTCGAGCTTGCCGCCCGGGAACACCAGCGCGCCGCCGGCGAAGTCGCTGCGCAGCACCCGTTCGAGCAGCAGCACCTCGATGCCGCGGCCGCCGAGGTGGTCCTCGGCGAGCCCCACGACGGCGAGGTCGCTGACCACCGCGTCCCCGGCGGCGATCCCGGGTTCGGCGTCGGCGGCGGGGCCGTCACCGAGGGGGGAGCCGGCGACCTCGGGATCGGCCTCGTCGCGCACGAGCACCACCGTCGCCGACGGTGTCGGCGGATCGGTCCAGACCTCGGCCACGGCGGGTGCTCCAGGTGCGGCACCACGCGGTGCGCTCGGAGACGAGAGGCTAGACAGCCGCGCCCCACGGGCGGAACCGACCACGGCCGGTGACTGCATCCGGTCGGACGCCGAGGCAGCGCGGGGGTGACTGCAGACGGGGTGCAGCGCGGGTGACTGCATCCGGTCGGACGTCGAGGTAGCGCGGGGGTGACTGCAGACGGGGTGCAGCGCGGGTGACTGCATCCGGTCGGACGTCGAGGTAGCGCGGGGGTGACTGCAGACGGGGTGCAGCGCGGGTGACTGCATCCGGTCGGACGTCGAGG
>CAYSTY010000618.1:0-1535 GCA_964433685.1 uncultured Actinomycetota bacterium
CGTCGCCGTAGCCGCTGGCGCTGCGTTCCTCGGTCCAGTCCACACCGGTGTCCGGGCAACGGTGCACTCTGCGACCGAGACCGTCGGTGCGGGCGTGGTCGAGGTGACGGCGCGCGTAATCCGCTGCCACGGCGCCGGAGAGGTTGTTGAGCACCGTGCAACGGCAACGTACGTCCTCGTCCACCCTGCGCCCTCCTGGTCCGGCCGCGGGAACCTAACCCACCCCCGGGTGAGGTACCGTCGGTGGCCGTTGGGCCAGCTGGTCAACCGGGTGACTAGATCCGATATAGCCCCTTCGAGGGATGGCAGCTGGTCCGGTCGACCGCGGAAGATGCGGGTGGCACGACCTCCGGGCGGCTCCCGGTGGTTTCAGGGGGACGTCGCACGCGTGCGGCGTCCGTGGAGGGTCCCCCTGAGAGGGTGGGACCGAGGGAGATACGAAGTTGCGCACCGTCATCGGCGGTGCCGTGGTCGCGTTGTTGGCGGGTGCGCTCGCCTTCATCGGACCAGGCATCGGGATCAACACGCTCTGGCCGTTCCTCCTCGCAGCGGGCGTCGCGCTCGCCGCAGGACCGGCCGTCGCCAGCCGCACCGGCGCGCTCGCGCTCGGGACCCTCGTCGGCTTCGCCGCGATGGCCCTGACCGCAGGTGTCCTGCCACAGGTACCGCTCTCGGACGCCATCGCGGTCGTGGTCGCCGTCGCGATCCTGACGCTCGTCGCGGCGCTGACGCGGGGCCTGCTGCCCCTGTGGGCGGGTCTGGCCGGCTACGCGATGTTCGTCGGCTACTACCGGCCGACCTACGTCGACTCCCCGACGACCTTCCTGGCGGACGCCCCCGTGGCCCTGGTCACGGTGCTGCTCGCAGCCGGCGTCGGCGCGATCGTCGCCATCGTCGCCGAGCTCGCCGGTGTCAGCGTCGGCCGGACCGAACAGCGCCCCGTGGGCGCAGGAGAGGTGGCCTGATGCGCGCCTTCGTCCGTCGTACCTCGACCTTCGTCGTCCTCGGGGCGCTGGCGGTCGGCACCGGGCTCCCGGCCGCCGCACAGTCCGGTCGCGCCCAGTCGATCACCCAGCGTCAGTCGATCCTCACCGAGCTGTCGCCCACCGGTGAGGCCGGCACCTCGCGGGTCTTCACCCAGCTGACGGCCATCGGCGACGGTGAGGTCACCGTGGCGCTGCCGAACCAGTCGACCTCGGGGCTGCGCAGCCTCGAGGGCTTCGGCGGTCCGGACGTCAACGGTGACGAGGTCATCCACACCCTCAACGCGTCGGCCCCCGACGGGGACCGTGTCCGCACCGTGGCCGACAACACCGCGGACCTGCCGGTCTCGGTCTCGATCCGGTACCTGCTCGACGGCACCGAGGTGTCGCCCGACGAGCTCGCTGGCCGCGACGGGCAGGTCACCGTCGAGTACACGGTCCGCAACCTGACGGCCGAGCCGCGCGACATCGTCTCCTTCGACGCGGAGAACAACCGTCACATCGAGACGATGGACGTCGCCGTGCCGATGGTCGGGACGCTGTCGCTGACCC
>CAYSTY010000619.1:0-1533 GCA_964433685.1 uncultured Actinomycetota bacterium
GCCACCCGCCACCTCGCCGCTGCCACGAACCCGCGGATGCGCGGGTTCACGCACCCGGGGCGAGGCGGACGGGGTCAGAGGTCGGCGAGCAGCTCCAGGGTCCGCTCCAGGACGGCGTCACCGAAGCAGACGTCGATCTGGTAGCTGTCCTCGTAGTCGACGAACAGGTACCCGTCGGCGAAGAACCCGAGGCCTCCCGTGCTGGTCAGGCGGTCCACCTCGAAGGACTGGCCGAGGTAGCCGAGCGCGTCGTTGACCTGCGACAGCGGCAGGGTGACCCGCGCCCCGCTCTTCTCCTTGATGGTGTTGGTCAGGTTGGCGAACAGCTCACCCGGCCCGGCGGTGAGCGCCACCGCGTCCCCGATCCGGGCGGCCGCCACCGGCGCGGACACGGTCGCGGGACCGGCCGACACGCACGGCGCTTCCTCGCTCACCCCGACGCTGACCGTGGACGGCCGCAGCAGGAACTCGCGGTCGACGAACCCGGGCGCGCCGAGCACCGTCAACGGCAGGTTGGTGACCGGGTGCTCGAGCTCGGTGCGCACGACCCGGACGTCGGCGTCGCGCAGCAGCTCGCCGTCCCCCGGACGCGGGACCCGCTCGACGATGGCGGCGCCCATCTCGAACCCGCCCGCGGCCGAGAGGTTGCCGAGCCCGGTCTGCGCGTGGACGGCCACCCCACCGTCGCGGTGGGACAGGGTGGCCTCGAACAGCGCGGGCCAGTCGGCGTGTGCCACCCCGCTGCCGGCGTCCTGGGTGGTCGGGTGCGCGGCGTAGGTCACCAGCGTCCCGAGCACCCCCGGCGTGCCACGGTCACGGTCGTCGAGGAACCGCCGCCCGTCGGCCGTGGTCGCCAGGGCGCGGAGGACGCCGAGGTGCTGCTCCTCGGCCGCGCGGTAGGTCGAGCGGCGTTCCCGGTTGTGCTCTCGCGCGATCACCTCGGCGGTCTCGAGCACCGCGGGTCGCATCCCGGCGACCGCGTCGCGGACGGCATCCTCGATGCCGGCGGTCATCTGTTGGAGGTACCAGTCGGGCAGGCCACCCCAGACGCCCATCGTGTCCGGTGCGGTGTGCGAGTGGGTCGCGTGGATCCAGATGCCGGCCGGGTCGATGCCGAGCTCCTGCCCGAGCCGGGCGGTGATGGCCTCGGCGCCGCACTCGACGCAGGTCCGCACCCGGTCCCAGGTCCACCCGATCGCGTCCACGGTGACCAGCACGAAGGTGCCGCCGTCGTTGCCCTCCACCGCGAACGCGCGGGCGGCCAGGCCGTGCTCGTCGTCGACGTCGGTCATCGGGTTCATCGGCCCGATGCCGTACCCGCCGAGGTAGAGGCACCCGTCCGCGGTGGGCCACGGCCGACCCTGCTGGCCGAGCAGCGCCTCGATGACGCCGCCGAGCTGGGTGATGGTGGACACGTCGAGGAGCTGGCACACGGCCGGGTCCTGCTCCCAGTTCTCGCCCGCCGGGACCACGGGGGTGAGGTCGCGGTAGCCGGCGCCGGCGCGGACCACGGCCGTGCCGTCGGGGACGCGG
>CAYSTY010000620.1:0-1533 GCA_964433685.1 uncultured Actinomycetota bacterium
CGTGTCCACGCCGTCACGCCAGGTGCCCCTGGACCATCCACCCTCCGCCGATGCCGGCGACCCAGCCAGAGGCTTCCGCCCCCAGTCAGCGCATCCGGCCTACAGCTGGGCGTGGCGCGTGCCGATACCCCGGCACCGGGGGACCCCGACTTCGACTACCGCGAGCGTGCTCCCAGCAGTTCGAGGTCCGACCCGCTCCCGAGCCCCCGCCGCCACCGTGGACCGCACGCCCGACGAAGCGTCGCCGACGGCCGTGGCAGGAGGCGTGACCGGCGCGCCCCGGAACGTGAGCCACGCTCGTGGCCGACGGTGACCTCGACCCGGGGGTCGTGTTGAACCTCGACTCGGCCGCCGGGGCTACCTACGACCGACGTTGACCGACCTGCCGTGACCAGGATCGGTCAGCCGGTCGACCCCAAGGCGCGGCGCGCCGCGCGGAGCTGAGCGCTGATGACACCCGCGGCGTCGGCGACCTCGAGCACGACCTCGCCGGTCGCGACCTCGACGTAGCCGAGCCTCGTCCCGTCGGCCGCGTTGGCGTAGAAGCGGTCCTTGCCGTACCGCGTCCAACGCTTCACGGTGACGCCTCCGGGCCCGTCGGGCGTCGCGGCCGAGATGTGTTCCGGAGGGGCCGGAGGTGGAGGTGGCGCGGCCGGCGTCGTCGCCGGTCGTGGACGGCGTGCGGTCGGCCCGGTCGAAGCAGGGGGAGGGGCAGACGATGTCGAGGATCGCTGCCCGCGTCGAGTCGGTGCCCACGTCTGTGGATCCCGGGCGGCACGTTCGATGCGGAGCGCGTCGCCGAGCGGAAGCACCTCGGGCAGACCCTGCAGCCACCTCGCGAGTCGGAGGTAGCCGATGACCCGCACATCACGGGGCGTGCCCTTGATCGCGATGTCGGCGCGGCCGGTGAGCACGATCACACCACGGACCTGGACCTGCTGTCCCGTCGCGTTCGTCAGGCGCCGTGCGACCTTCGCCGCTTCGTCCCGTGCCTTCGGCAGGAAGTGGTGGTTGGTCCCGTTGTGCAGGACCGCCCGGTCGTAGACGGTGACGTGGCCCTTCAGGTTCTTGGTGTTCAGCGTGAACACACCCGCCGGACCGATGACGAGGTGGTCGAGGTTGGCGCCCTGGCTCCCGATCGTCAGATCGTGGATGACCACCCATCGCTCGTCGAGCTTCCTCGCGAGCCGTGCCGCGACCCGCTCCTCACCCTCGGCGCCTCGACGCCAGCTGCGGTCGGCCGTCGGCACGTCGAGGACGGTCTCGAAGAAGCGTCGGACGCACCCCTTACCAGCAGCCAGGTTGCGCTCCATCGCCCGCGCGCCGGACCCTGCGTCCGGGTCGAGGTACTCCCGATCGATACGTATGTGCCACTCGTCCTGCATCGTGCCGCCTCGCCCCACGCGGCAGCCCTCCGCTCGCCGCACCCATGCGCTTCGACACGACGAGCCTCGTGCTTGAGCGACGGCCGCTCTCGTCGATGCCAGGGGCTCATCCAGAGGCTTCCGCCCCCGACACGAGGTGGCCGGCCAT
>CAYSTY010000621.1:0-1531 GCA_964433685.1 uncultured Actinomycetota bacterium
AACCGGCGCACCGTGTCCCGGAACGCCTCGTGGTCCTCGGTGAAGATCGTTCGACTCATGCGGCGCTCTCCCTCGTCGACGTCCGGGACCGCTCCGAGGGCCCCCGCCCGCTGCTGATACCGTGAGACGAAACTACTACAGTCGTCTCACCACGACCAGGGCCGCGCCGAGGTGTGCCTCCCGCCGCACCCTCCCCTAGCGTCAGCGCCCACGCCGCCACGACCACGACACCGAGGTTCCCGTGAGGATCGGCCACCCCCTGCCCTACGCCGGCGACGTCCGGGCGGCGACCGACCAGGTCGTCGACCTCGAGAGGGCCGGCCTCGACGTGGTCTTCGTGGCCGAGGCGTACGGCTTCGACGCCGTGAGCGTCCTCGGCTACCTCGCCGCCCGGACCGAACGGGTCGCGCTCGCGTCCGGGATCCTCAACGTCTACTCGCGCACCCCGGCGCTGATCGCGCAGGTCGCGGCCGGCCTCGACGCGGTCAGCGGCGGTCGGTTCGAGCTCGGCCTCGGCGCGTCCGGCCCACAGGTCATCGAGGGCTGGCACGGGATGCCGTACGCGCGGCCCCTCACCCGCACCCGCGAGGTCATCGACCTCGTGCGGCGCATGCTGGCGCGCGAGGAGATCGAGCACGACGGGAAGGTGTTCACCCTCCCGCTGCCGGCGGACCAGGGCACCGGCCTCGGCAAGCCGCTGAAGATGCTCGCCCGTCCCGTCCGTCCCGGCGTGCCGATCCACGTCGCCGCGCTCGGCGAGAGGAACGTCGCGATGACCGCGGAGGTCGCCGACGGGTGGCTGCCGATCTTCTACCTGCCGGAACGGGCGGGCGAGATCTGGGGGGACGCGCTCGCGGCGGGACGCGCGCAGCGGCCGGCGGACCTCGGCGAGCTGGACGTCATCGCCGGTGGCGCGCTGGCGGTCGCCGAGGGCGAGCAGCGGCGCCAGCTGCTCGACGGTCTGCGGCACTACTACGCGCTCTACATCGGCGGGATGGGCGCCAAGGGCCGCAACTTCTACAACGACCTCGCCACGCGGTACGGCTACGGCGACGTCGCCGGACAGCTGCAGGACCTCTACCTCGCCGGCGACAAGGACGCGGCGGCGGCGCTCGTGCCCGAGGAGCTGCTCGAGCTGACCAACCTCGTCGGTTCGGAGGGGTTCATCCGCGAACGCGTCGCCGCGTTCCGGGAGGCCGGCGTGACCACCCTCAACGTCACCCCCATCGGCGACGGCCCGAAGCTGGTCGAGATGGTCAAGGGCTTCGCCGGCTGACCGTCACCGGGCCCGCGGTCAGCTGGGGAAGAGGACCGGGACGAAGTAGGCGCGCGCCATGCGGCGCAGCCCGTCCTCGTCGTCGGCGTCGATCACGCCCTTCGGGGTCAGCAGCAGCGACTGCGACAGGCGCACCATCAGCTCGGCGATCACCACCGGATCGACCTCGGCGACCATCAGACCGGCGCGCTGCGAGGCGGCGAGCTGCCCGGCGAGGTAGTCGCGGCACAGCGCCAGCACGGGTTCGCCCTGCAC
>CAYSTY010000622.1:0-1530 GCA_964433685.1 uncultured Actinomycetota bacterium
TGATCGGCTGCTTGCGCTTGCGGTCCACGCGGACGGCGACGAGGTCGCGCTTGTCGACCTCGAACTCGAGCCACGCGCCGCGGCCGGGGATGACCTTGCAGCCGTAGACGTCACGGCCGGTCGTCTTGTCGACCGAGGTGTCGAAGTAGACGCCCGGCGAGCGCACCAGCTGCGAGACCACGACACGCTCGGTGCCGTTGATGATGAACGTGCCCTTGTCGCTCATCACGGGGAAGTCGCCCATGAAGACCGTCTGGGACTTGATCGTCCCGTCCTCCTTGTTGAGGAACTCGGCGGTCACGAACAGGGGCGCGGCGTAGGTGTAGTCCTTCTCCTTGCACTCGTCGACCGAGTACTTGGGGTCCTCGAAGCGGTGGTTGAGGAAGCTGAGGGCCATCTTGCCCTGGCTGTCCTCGATGGGGGAGATCTCGTCGAAGATCTCCCCGAGGCCCTCGTCGATGAGCCAGGCGAAGGACTCGCTCTGGATGGCGACGAGGTTGAGCTCCTCGAGTGGGAGCGCCTCACGGATCTTTGCGAAGCTGAGTCGCTGATCGACGGCGTTGCCGGTCAACCGGGACCTCCCTGACGCTAGGTGGATGCGTACCCGCGGTGCGGGCTCGGCCCCGACCGGGTGGTCCCGGGGCGAGGCTGGCGAACGGTGCTGCGGTGGGGCGGCGCGGGGGACGAACGTTCGAGCCCGCAGCGCCAGGCGGGATCGGTTCGCGGATCGGTCAGGTGGAGCGACCGGTGCGCGGGTGGGACGTGCCGAGGCGGGCGTGGGGACGATCGCGGACGGTCGCCTGCCGTGGGGGCCGCGCCCGGTGGGCCTCGCGGTCCGGCCGCGGGGTGGACGTCACGGGTGCCTCCGGATCCTGCGCACGCACGATGGCTGCCTGCGGACGGCAGCGGCACGACAGGCTGATGGAGGGACCTCGATTGAGCGACGGCGACCCGCGGGAGCACACCTGGAGACCGGTGGGACGAGTGGTACCCCGCTCGCGGAGACGGGTACGCGAGCACACGGCAGCCCCGGAGTGTAGGGGCGCCGAGGGCGGTGCGTCAACCCACCCGCGAACGGCGTGACCGCCTCCGGGTCCCGGAGGCGGTTGCACGCACGCGTCCGGTGCGGGTCACCCCGCACCGGACGCGGGTATCACTTGAGCTCGATGGTGGCGCCGGCGCCCTCGAGCGCCTCCTTGGCGGACTCGGCGGCAGCCTTGTCGACACCCTCGAGGACGGCCTTCGGCGCGGACTCGACCAGCTCCTTGGCCTCCTTGAGACCCAGGCTCGTCAGGCCCCGGACCTCCTTGATGACCTGGATCTTCTTCTCACCGGCGGAGGTGAGGACCACGTCGAACTCGGTCTGCTCCTCGGCAGCCTCGCCACCACCGGCGGCGGGGCCGGCAGCTGCGACGGCGACCGGCGCGGCCGCGGTGACCTCGAAGGTCTCCTCGAACTTCTTCACGAGCTCCGACAGCTCGACGAGGGTGAGCTCCTTGAAGGCATCGATGAGCTCGTCGGTGGACAGCT
>CAYSTY010000623.1:0-1525 GCA_964433685.1 uncultured Actinomycetota bacterium
GCCGCGGGGAGGATCGGCTGATGGCCTGCCTTCGCGTCACGTGCACCGCTTGACACGCGCTGAGACATCGTGAGACTGTCCTCGCATGGACGACCTGCTGACATACACCGAAGCCGCAAGGCTCATGTCGGTGTCCCGTGCGACGCTGTACCGCATGATCCAGCGCGGCGATCTGGTGCCCGTTCGGCTCCCGGTCGGAGGGCCGCGCATCCGTCGCGCCGACCTCGCTGCACTGGCCGCGCCGTCGGAGCGTGCCTCATGACCACCGTCGTCCAGGACGAACTGGACCTCCTCGCAACCGCCTGGCACCCGACCGCGACCGAGTCCCGTGAGGCGATCCGCCGTGCGGTGATGGCTGCCGCGTCGGAGCACCGCGGCCTGGTCCACGCGTCGACGGTCCGTGAGCACCTGCCGCCGTGGGTTCGCCCGTCGCAGGTCGGGGCGGTCATGTGCGCCCTGGTCCGCCGCGGCTACCTGACGCCCACGGGCCGGTTTAGGCCGAACGGCGGGGAGTCGTCCCGCAACCGCACCAAGCCGAGCGAGGTTCGGCGGCTCGTGAAGCCGATCCCGCCCGAAGCGCTCGCCTGACACAGCACGAAGCCGGCCCCCCGCCAAGAGAGACCGGCCCCGTACCGCTCCAACTGGAAAGGCTATCCGATGAACGACAAGAGGCCCCGCCACATCTCCCCCGCGATCCGCGAGCTGGGTGTGGAGCGTGTTCTCGACGCCGCGAAGAACCTGCGTGCGCTCGAGCTGAACGGTCACGAGATGGAGTCGCCGACGTGGTGGTCGGAGATGGGCCGTCTGCGTGACGCCGTGGACGACCTGGCCCGCCTCGACGCGGCCCTGTCGGCGGTGGCGTCGTGAACGCCCGCGCCCGCACGATCCTGGCCCGCGCTGACCGTCGCCTGACGCAGCACATCGCCCGCAACGGTATCGACGCGCGCGCCCTGTCGATCTGCGCCCACTACGAGCGCCTGTACGCGGAGACGGTGGCACCTGCGCCGGCGCCTGTCGCGCCCACGGCTGAGGACGACCTGACGGCTGTCCTCGACGCGCTGGGGATGGCGTCATGACCTTCCTCGACGCCCTCGCCCGCCTGGTCCCGTTCCGCACGCGCCCTCTCGACGGCGGCCCGGACTGGCAGCCACCCGCCGACCTGGCCGTGTCCCGACTCGACCACGCGGACGGTGTCGGCACCCCACGCGGCCCACGACCCATCACCGACGCCGACGACCTCGCTCGGCACCTCGTGGCCGAACACGCGGGCGGCAGGCACGCGGGTGACTACTACTCGACCTCCGACGCGCTCGTAGGCGACGAGGAGGACCGCTCGCCGTGGACCCGCACCCTCGGCAGGCACCGCGCTGACGACGACTTCACGCGGGCGTGCGAGCGGCTGCTGGACGCGATCGAGGCGCTCGACGACGACCCGCTGCCGTGCTTGCAGCGGATCCCCGGACCTCCCTACGAGGCGTGCGACCAGCCCGCCGACCCTGACCACCCCGAGCAGTTGTGCGACGAG
>CAYSTY010000624.1:0-1523 GCA_964433685.1 uncultured Actinomycetota bacterium
TCGACCGGCTCGCCAACGCCGGGATCATCAACGGGCTGACCGCCACCACCTTCGGGCCCGCCCAGTCGCTCAAGCGCGACCAGATGGCCTCCCTCCTCGCCCGCTTCCTCGGCGAGACCACCCCCGGCGGGCTCGGCACCGGCACCATCTGGTACTCCGAGTACGGCGAACTGCGCGCCATCGACGCCGCGAACCCCGCCCACCGCCGTCTGGTCTACGAGTTCGGTTCCACCGACACGTTCACCGTCAACCCGTCCCGCGGTGAGTTCACCTACATCGACGACGGTCCGGCGGGTGAGTACCTCAACGAGGTCCACATCCGTTCGCTGACGGACAATGCGTCCCGCGGGAGCTTCCGCTGGATCGACCAGTGCCAGGGCCTGAACCACCGCCGGCCTCAGACGGTGCCGCTGGCGTCACCCGATGGCCAGTGGTTCGTCGCGATGATGGACAACGGGTGGCCCTACAACGTCGAGATCCGTGACCGCACCGGCGGCTGCGTGTTCGAGTTCGCCCGCGAGGCCGTCGCGCCGAACTCGTGGACCTGGTTCGCCGACGGCGACCTGCTCGTGGTGCTGAACACGACCCTCGACCCGGACATCCCCGACGATTGGGCGCTGGTCCGTATCCCGCGGACGTCGATCGCGGCCAAGGCCGGTGAGATCCACGTCCTCCGCACCTTCTCGGGCACGAACCCGCCCCACAACCCGGCGATCTCGCACGGACAGGACCAGATCGCCTACATCTGGGACCGCGGTCTGCACGTCCTCGACCTGTCCTCGGGCGGCAGGTCGGCTGCCGGGTCGCCCCACTGGGTCGCGCGCAGCTCAGCGGACCTGATGTGGCCAGCCTTCTCCCCCGACGACCGCTCGATCGTGCTGCGGAACCGGACCGGCTCCGGCGGCATGGGTGTCCCCTCGTCGGGGCAGGTGCACGTGGTGGCCAACCACCGCGGGCCGACCACGCTGGTGCAGGCCAACGGGCCGACCCAGCTCGAGATCGCACGGAACCGTGGCGAGCAGCCCAGGGCCTTCGACGCCAAGGGCCCGTTCTACTGGGCGAGGTGACCCCTCGCTGACCCGGGTGGCGCGGCGGTCGTGCGGTCGCCGCGCCACCTGCGTGTCCGGCCGCCGGAGCTCAGCGGGCCACGAGGTCGGCGAGCCGGTCACCGACATCGGCGGTCGTGACCGTCGTGCCGTCGGGACGCCGGTCACCGTGCTCGGTCAGCTCGGTGGCGATCGCCCGGTCGACCCGGGCCGCTGCGTCCGTCTCCCCGAGGAAGGCGAGCATCTGCCCCAGGCTGATCACCGCGGCGATCGGGTCGGCGCGACCGGTGCCGACGATGTCGGGTGCCGAACCGTGCACCGGCTCGAACATCGACGGCGCGCGGCGGGTCGGGTCGAGGTTGCCGGAGGCGGCCAGGCCGAGACCACCCTGCACGGCAGCGCCGAGGTCGGTGATGATGTCGCCGAACAGGTTCTCGGTCACGACCACGTCGAACCGTTCGGGCGTGGTCACGAAGT
>CAYSTY010000625.1:0-1522 GCA_964433685.1 uncultured Actinomycetota bacterium
GCGCGGCACAACCTGCTGCTCCCCCACGACGGGACGACGGTGGCGCTCACCGCCGTCGCGGGGACCGTCGCCATCGGGCCCCGTGTCCCGTGGCGGGACGCCGCCCGCAGCGCCAGCGTCGCGTGTGAGCTGCTCGCCCTGATCGACGCGGGGCTCGTGCCCGCCGGCGGTGTCCAGCGCTGCGACGACCACGCCGCCGAGCTGCTGCTCGCCTCCCAGCCCGCGCTGGCCCGCGCCCTGGCGGACCGGTGGCTCGCCCCGCTGGTCGAGCTCCCGGCGGGCCGTCGCGGCCCGTTGCTGGAGACGTTGGCCGCCTGGCTCGAGACCCCCGGCCAGTTCACGACCCTGGCCGAGCGGCTCCACGTGCACGTGCGGACCGTCCGCTACCGGGTGGACCGGCTGCGTGAGCTGCTCGGGTCGGTGGTCGACGACCCGAGCAGGCGTCTCGAGCTCACCCTCGCGCTGCGTGCGACGCTGCACTAGTCCGTCGGCGGTCGCACGGTGACCGTTCGGCGTACCTCGCCCGCCTTCGGGGCATCGTCACGTCGCGGACGCCCGGGGACGGACGAACCCCGCGGCGGGCATCGGTCGTAGTGTCGGCACGGGGGAGCGGGCGCCTCGCGCGGCCGCGGTACGTCCGTCGCTCGAGGTGAGGGAGCCCGTTGAGTCGAACCCGTCCCGTGTCCCGCCCGGTCTGGGCGGTCCTGCTCGCGCTGGGTCTGCTCGCTGCGCTCGTGCCCGCGGCGCCGGCGGCTGCGCAGGTGCCGGTCCGCGTCGACGAGGCGATCGCCGCCGACGCCGAGGCGGCGGCCCGAGCCGGCGCTACGGCCGCGAGCGAGGTGGCCTGTCCCCGGAGCGTGCCCGCGACCGACTTCCCGGACGCCGACCCCCCGCACGGGCGCGCCGTCGACTGCCTCGTCTGGTACGGGATCGCGCTGGGACGCGCCGACGGCACCTTCGGAGCCACCGACCGGCTCCTGCGCCGTGAACTGGCCGTCCTCCTCGACCGCGCCCTCGACCGCGTCGACGGGCTGGACCGTCCCGCTCCGGCCGCGGGACGGTTCACCGACGTCAGCGGTGGGTTCGCGGCACCGGCGATCGAGCGGCTCGCCGGCTTCGACCCCGCCATCGTCCGCGGGTACGCCGACGACACCTTCCGTGGTGGTCGCGCCCTGACCCGCGCGCAGGTCGCCTCGTTCCTCGTCCGCCTGGACGCCGAGCTCCAGCGTCGGTTCGGCCTCGCGCCGCTGGCGCGAGGCACGCAGCGGTTCACCGACGTGGCACCGGGCGGGGTGCACGCGGCCGCGATCGCGTCGCTGACCGCGGAGCGGGTCATCGCGGGCCACCCCGACGGCACCTTCCGCCCGACCGCGCCCGTGACACGCGCGCAGTTCGCCTCCCTGCTCACTCGCCTCCTCGACCGCTACGCCGTCGTCGGCATCCTGCGGTCCCCGGCGTCACCCGACCCGACCGACCCGGACCCGACCGACCCGGATCCGACCGACCCGGATCCGACCGACCC
>CAYSTY010000626.1:0-1516 GCA_964433685.1 uncultured Actinomycetota bacterium
ACGGCGGTCGTGACCGGGCCGAACGCGGTGGGTGGCTGGGTGAAGACGACCCCGGCCGCTTCGAGGCGCCGGTGCTCGGCGTGGACATCCCCCACCGCGAAGGCCGTGGCCGGGATCCCGTCCGCGGTCAGCGCCTCCCGGAACGGCCCGACCGCCGGGTGCGAGGACGGTTCGAGCAGCAGTTCCACCGCGTCCTCACCCGGCGTCCCCACGGTCAACCAGCGGTCCCCGTCGCCCACGGGGATGTCCGTGCGGAGCTCGAAGCCCAGCACGTCGGTGTAGAAGCTCAGCGCCCGCGACTGGTCGTCGACGAAGACGCTGGCGAGGTGGATACGCACCGTTCACTCCTCGTCCAGCCACCGGGCCAGCGCGTCGCGCAACGGCCCGGTGTCGATGGTGTGGAACCTGTAGCGACCGGCGCGCCGTGACCGGACGAGCCCCACCTCCTCGAGCACCCGCAGGTGCTGCGAGATGGCCTGGCGCGTCAGGTCGAGGTCGTGGTCCGCCAGGAGGCGGTTGACGATCTCGAACAGCGTCTGGTCGTCCCGTGCCGACAGCACGTCCAGGATGGCCCGGCGAGCGGGAGCACCCAGCGCATCGAAGACGTCGGTCATGCGGCACACGTTACGCAGGTCGCCACTTGCATGCAAGTGGCGACTTGCCTGTCGCGCCCGTCAGCGGGCGCCGAGCCGCGCGCGTCGGCGCAGCTCCCGGTCGCGTGGCGGCGGGGTCCAGCGCCAGCCGAGCCGGGGCAGGAACCAGGCGACCAGCGGGCCGATGCTGACCGCGAACCACACCGTGCCCACCCCGACGCTGCCGCCGAGCAGCCACCCGAGCGCGAGCGCGGTCACCTCGATGCCGGTCCTGGCGACGGCGATCGGGATACCTCGTCGTGCCAGCCCCGTCATGAGGCCGTCACGTGGACCGGATCCCAGCCCGACGTTGAGGTAGAGGGCGGAGCCGACGGCGAACAGCGGTGGCCCGACGAGCATCATCACCCAGCCGACCGCGTCCACGTCCGGCTCCGGCAGGACCCACAGGGTGAGGTCGATGGTCACCCCGATGAGCACGACGTTGGCGACCGTGGCGATCCCGGGCCGTTCGCGCAGCGGCACCCACAGCAGCAGCACCACGATCCCGACGATGATGCTGACCGTCCCGATGGGGATGCCGGTGACGCGCGCGAGGCCCTGGTGCAGCACGTCCCAGGGGCCGATGCCGTGATCGGCGGCGACCATCAGCGCGATGCCGATGCCGGCCACGACCAGGCCGACGGTCAGCTGCGCGACACGCAACGCCGTCGAACGTGGGCTGCCGGGGGTGAGCACGTCGGTCCGACCTCCTGCTGCCGCCCGGGGACCCGAGGCGTAACCGCTCGACGCTACCCCCGGGCCACGAGGGTGGCGAGTTCGTCGGCAGGCAGCGGACGTGACCACCAGTAGCCCTGGCCGGCGTCGCAGCCGAGGACGCCGAGGGTCACCGCCTCGCGCTGGTCCTCGATGCCCTCGGCGACCGA
>CAYSTY010000627.1:0-1511 GCA_964433685.1 uncultured Actinomycetota bacterium
TCGGGATCCATCCCGCGGCCGGGTCCGGTCCAGGACGCGTTCGTGCGTGCCATGTCGTCCAGCAGCCGCAACAGCGCCCCGCGCCGTGTCGGGTCGTCGACCGCGTCGCGCGGGGTGAGCCCGCCGAGGGCCGGTACCGGGTCGTCGACCCACGCGTCCTCGTAGCGGACCATCATCGCCTCGAGCTGCTCCTCGACCTCGCGTCGTTCCTCGGGATCGAGCGTGTCGAGGTCGAACGAACCGTCGTCCTCGTCGTCCTCGTCGTCCTCGAGTGAGCCGAGCAGATCCTCGGCCGGCAGGCGTTGCTCGTCGACGAGCTCGGCCTCCGGCACGACCCGGCCGATCAGCTCGGTGAACCACGCCGCCCGAGGTGCCGAGGTGGTCGCCACGCGCAGCTGCCCGTCCGCCACCTCGACGCTGCCCTTCAGCCAGCGGGTGCCGCGACGTTCCTCGAAGGCACGCAGGACCCCGTCGTCCTCGTCCTCCTCGAGGTGGTCGGCCAGGGCCCGCCGGGCGGCGTCCGTGTCCGGCACGGTGTAGACCTGCCGGATGTCGATCCACGCGTCCCCGCCGGTGGTGGACAGCCGCGGCGCGGCGTGCAGGTCCCGCAGCCAGCGGGCGAGCACCGTGGCGGACGGGTCCTCGTCGAGGACGTCGAGCAGGCTCTCGCGGGCGCGGTCGGGAACCGGCACGACCCCGTGGAACGGCGCCGTCCCCTCGTCGTCGGTCACCAGCCACGCCAGCACCGCGTCACCGATCTCGCACGCCTCGGCGAACGTGCGGTCCACGAAGGTGTGCCGCCCACCGTCGAGCAGGTCGAGCAGGGTGCAGGTGCCGTCCGCGTCCACCGCCACCAGCTCGTACAGGCTGGAGCGCACCCGCGACCAGCTGCGCAGGAACTCGAGCTCGTCGGCCGGCAGCAGCGAGCCGCGCCGGTCGCACATGTCCTCGATCACACCGCCCTCGAACAGCGCCAGGCACAGCGCCGCGGTGTCGCGGGCGCCGCCGGTCACGCCGTCCTCGGCCATGCCGGTGCTGCGGGCGACGTCCAGCACCGTCCGGCGCGCCGCCGGGCTGGTGTAGAACGTCATCAGCTTGCGCATCAGCCACGGCATCCGCGCCTGCAGCGGCCACCCGCCACGCACCGCGCAGCACACCTTGTGCTTGCGTCCGGACCCGCACGGGCACGGGTCGTTGCGGCCGGCCGACGTCGGTCCCGGACCGGCGAACGACGTCAGGAACTCGACGAGCTCGTCGACGCCGGGGCCCTCCATGCCGCGCAGCAACCCGAGGGCCGCGCCGGCCTGCCCGCGGTCCGACAGGTAACCGGCGAGGTCGAAGGTCGCGGGCCCGTGGTTCGGGTCGAGCTCGGTCGCCCGTCGCAGCTCCCGCTCCGCCTCGGCGTGGTCGTCGCCGGTGAGCTCCAGCGCCCGGGCGCGCACCCAGGCGAGCTCGGCGCGCACCCGCCGGTCCTTGGTCGTGGGAGCAGCGTCGTCGAGCACCGCGAGCAG
>CAYSTY010000628.1:0-1510 GCA_964433685.1 uncultured Actinomycetota bacterium
CCGACGTCGCGGTGGACGATGTGGAGCCGCGACCCGTCGTCGAGCTGCGCGTCCTGCAGGCCCTCGGACGGGTCGAGCGTGCGGTGCGAGGTCGAGGCGTCGTCGAGCAGCTTGGTCAACGTGCGCAGGACGTGGTCGTCGTCGTGGAAGGTCTCGTCGTGGTAGCCGGACACGCCCCGGTGGCGCCGGACGAGGATCTGGTCCGGCGCGTTGATCATCACCTCCCACACGTCGTCGTCCTCGAGCAGCGGCTCGAGCGGGCCGTACCCCACGAGGTTGCGGTGGGCCCGTTCGATCACCAGCCCGGGGTCGGGCAGGTCGAAGGGCCGGCGGCCCGCGTCGTGGTCGCGCCGCCAACGGTCGACCTCGTCCTCGATCAGGGTCCGGATCCGGTGGCGAGCGTCCTGCGCGGTGAGGTCGAGCGTCTCGTCCTCGGCGCGGGCGAGCACCCGCGCCTCGATCTCGGCGAGCGGGGAGGTGCCGGTCGCCCCGGTGGCGTCGAGGGCGGTCACGCCGGCCACACCCGGCCGCCACCACCGCTACCACCCGGGCCGTTCGGGCCGCCGTCGCGTGTCCCCCCGCCTGGACCCCCGCCGGTGGGTGGCACGTCCGGTTCGGGCACGGCCAGGCCGAGCTCACCGGGTCGGATGGGGACCGGCGCGAACCCCACCGGCGCGGCCCGGGTCCCGACCCGGCCGAGGACGGTGTCGACCGCCGCCGCGAGCTTCTCGGGCAGCGGCGCCGGGAGCGGGGTCGCGTCGCGGATGCTGCGGTCCACCGGGCGGTCCGGCAACCCGAGCGGCGGCGCGATCCGTTCGGCGGCGGCACCGACGCTGCCACGCAGCAGGTCGGCGAGCGTCCGCGCCACCTCGCCTCTGGCACCGGACGCCTTCGGCGAACGCGGCAGGACCAGCAGCACCCGGCGCGGGTCGACGCCGTGCTGCAGGACCTCGCCGACGAGCCGGACCAGCTTCGCGCACCCGAGGGTCGAGGCCTCGCCGGTGACCAGCACGAGGTCGGCACGGTCCAACGCGGCCCGGGTGAGGTGATGGCGATCCTCGACGTCCTTCACACCACCCTCGCCCTCGCCCTCGACGTCCGGGTCGAGGTCGGCGACCGTGACCGCGAACGCCGTCCGGAGCCCGTCGAGGGCCGCATCGATGGCCCGTCCGCCGAGCGTGGTCCAGTGGAACGGCCGCCGCAGCCCGAGCAGCAGGCGGTACCCACGATCCTCGATGGCGAAGGTCTGCGCCCGCAGCTGCTCGGCCGTCGGGGTGGCCGTGGCGTACGCGTCCACGACCTCACGCAGACCCGGCACCAGGACCCTGGCGTCGTGGACGATGGCCTGATCGGCGGACCGGCACAGATCGGCGAGCACGACGTCCCGACCGGCGCCGCTCGGCCCGCGCCGCCGACCCCGGGTGGGCCGCGCGAGGCCCTGGGCGAGCGCCGCCGCCACGGTGGTGGTGCCGCTGCCTCCGGTCCCGGTGACCGCCACGAAGGTGCCGGG
>CAYSTY010000629.1:0-1510 GCA_964433685.1 uncultured Actinomycetota bacterium
AAGCTCGCCGAGATCGAGGACGCCAGCAAGTCGGAACAGGAACGCCTGACCGAGAAGCTGGCCGAGCTGGAGCGCGAAGCCCAAACGGCCCGCGCTGAAGCCCTGCGGTTCAAGATCGCATCCAAGTACGGCGTGTCTGACGAGGACGCAGACCTGTTCCTCACCGGGACCGACGAGGAGACGCTGGCCAAGCAGGCGGAACGACTTGCATCACGCAACGAGGACGCCAGCAGGCCCCGCGCCCCCAGGCCGGACCTCAATCAGGGCCGCCAGTCCGGCGGCTCTGCCTCCACAGCCGACCAGTTCGCCGCGTCCGTCGGTGGGCTGCTGTCAAAGAACTAGGAAGGAGCGACCGTCATGGTCGACATCAATCGTGGTACCACCGGGGTCAACCTCCCGCCCGACGTGGCTGGGGAGATCTGGGGCGGCATCGTCGAGCAGTCCGCAGTCATGCGGGCGGCACGGCAGATCAACCTGCCCGGTTCCGGGGTGTCCATCCCCCTGATCACTGGCGATGCCGCTGCGGCGTGGGTCGATGAGACCGACGAGAAGCCGGTGTCACGCGCCACCCTCGGCAACAAGACGATGACGCCATACACCCTGGCCGTCATCGAACCCTTCTCCAACCAGTTCCGGCGCGACCTGCCGGCGCTGTACAACGAGCTGGTCCGCCGGCTCCCCTTCGCCCTGGCCAAGACGTTTGACGCGACCGTGTTCGGTGCCACCACCGCGCCGGGCGCCAACTTCGACACGCTGGCCGGCTCCCCGCAGATGTCGGTCGACTCGACCGGCACCTTCGGTGACGTCGCGGCGATCGTCAACGCTGTTGCCGCCGCCGGCGGCGACCTGTCCGCGTGGCTCGCCACCCCGGCCCTGCACGGCCTCCTGCTGACCACGGTCGACGGCAACGGCCGTCAGATCTTCGTGCCCGACGCCTCGACCAGCCAGGTCGGTTCGGTGTTCGGAGCCCCGGTGTTCAAGACCCGGGCGACCATGCCGACGAACATGACCGGCGCGGCCGGCGACTTCTCCGGCTCGGCCGTCTACGGCACCGTCGAGGGTGTGCAGATCAGCATCAGCGACTCTGCCAGCATCACCGACGGCACCGTCGAGGTCGGCGCCGGCGAGACTGCGGTCGACATCCCCAACGTCATCAACCTCTGGCAGCGGAACATGTTCGCTGTCCGGGCTGAGATCGAAGTTGGGTTCCGCGTCCGCGACGAGGACCACTTCGTCCGCGTGAACAGCGGCACCTCCATCGCCTGATGGCCGCCATCATCCTGACCGACTGGACTGGCGCGAAGGTGACGGTCGGCTCTGAGGAGCAGGCCGCCAGGTGGGAAGCTCGCGGGTACACCCGCGAGAAGCCCGCCGCCTCCGCGCCACGCAGTCGGTCGAAGAAGAAGACAGACGACTAGCAGAGGGGGCGACCAGTGGCCGCTGTGACCATCACTCCCGACGACCTGACGCCGTTCGCCGACATCGACGAGGCCAAGGCTGAGGCGATGAT
>CAYSTY010000630.1:0-1509 GCA_964433685.1 uncultured Actinomycetota bacterium
GGGTGGCCGCCCCAGGTCGCGCCGTGCACGAACATCGTGGTGCGCTCCGACTGCAGCGCCGCGGCGATGTGGTCGCGGAAGGCCACCCCGCCGAGCGGCGCGTACGCCGAGGTGACGCCCTTGGCGAAGGTGAGGATGTCCGGCACGACGCCGTACTTCTCCGCGCCGGTCCAGGTGCCGAGCCGCCCGAAGGCGGTGATGACCTCGTCGCAGGCGAGCAGGACGCCGTGCCGGTCGCAGATCTCGCGCAGCCGGGACCAGTACCCCTCCGGCGGGGTGAAGCAGCCGCCGGCGTTCTGCACCGGTTCGGCGATCACCAGCGAGACGTTCTCCGGTCCCGCCTCGAGGATGAGGTCCTCGATCGCCTGCGCGGGATCGTCGTGCTGCGGTCGGTAAGCGTTGGTGTTGGGGGCGTACAGGTGCACCGGACGCAGCGGCTCGAACGCCTCGCGCAGCCCGGCCAGCCCCGTCACGCCGAGCGCACCCAGCGTCGTGCCGTGGTAGGCGTAGTTGCGGCTGATGACCTTGACGCGGGACGGCTGCCCGTTCAGGCGGTGGTACTGCTGCGCGAGCTTGACCGCGCCCTCGACCGCCTCGGAGCCCGAGTTGACGAAGAAGAACCGGTTGAGGTCGCCGGGGAAGCGCTGGGCGAGGGCGTGGGCGAGGTCGATCGACGGCTGGTTGGCGTAGGACCAGTTGGTCGAGAACGGCAGCTTGGCCATCTGGGTGGCGGCGGCGTCGACCATCTCCTGGCGGCCGTAACCGACCTGGAGGCAGAACAGCGCCGACAGACCGTCGAGGTAGCGCTTCCCGGTCGTGTCCCAGACGTAGCACCCCTCCCCGCGGTCGAGCACGGGGACGGTCGGTTCGGGACCGAGCCAGTCGTCGGTCCGGGTGAAGTGCAGCCAGAGGTTGCCGTCCGACAGTTGCGCGCTGCTCATGGTCCGCCTCCCGGGCGCGGTCCGACGCGGCGCGTCAGACGGTGATGTCGCTCATGACGTGCTTGATGCGCGTGTAGTCCTCGAGGCTGTACATGGACAGGTCCTTGCCGTGCCCGGAGTGCTTGAACCCGCCGTGCGGCATCTCGGCCACGATCGGGATGTGGGTGTTGATCCACACCGCGCCGAAGTCGAGGCCCTTGGCCACCCGCATCGCGCGTCCGTGGTCGCGGGTCCACACGCTGGAGGCCAGGCCGTACCGGACGGCGTTCGCGGCACGGAGGGCCGCGTCCTCGTCCTCGATCCGCTGCACGGTGACGACCGGTCCGAAGATCTCGGTCCGGCTCATCTCGTCGTCCTGGCGCAGCCCCGCCACGACGGTCGGGGCGAAGAAGAACCCGTCGCGCGCCAGGGGTGATCCGCCGGCGGCGATCTCGAGGTGGTCGGGCGCCCGGTCGAGGAAGCCGCGGACGCGCGCGTGCTGGTCGGCGTTGTTGAGCGGGCCGTAGTCGGGGTCCTCGTCCGGCGCACCGGTGGTGGTGGCCTTCGCCTGCTCGGCGAGCGCCGCGAC
>CAYSTY010000631.1:0-1508 GCA_964433685.1 uncultured Actinomycetota bacterium
TACAACACCGGGTTCGCCCGCGAGTGGGCCGAGGAGCGCGAGCTCGACACCCGCTTCCCCGGGGGCCAGGGCTGGGTCGAGGAGGCCGTCGCCGGTGCGCACCCGCTCGTCGACGAGGACGCCGCTGCGACCTGCGCCGACAACGTCCAGCTGCGGGGGCAGAACCTGCCGCTGCTCGAGCGCATCCAGGTCAACGAGTTCGCGACCGACCTGTGGTCGACCCGGTCGCCCTACGACTTCGCCGAGGAGCTGACCACCAACCTCTACCTCGCCGTCTCCTCGCAGGACGAGCAGACCGGGGGGCGGGCCTCGGCGATCCTCGACGCCCTGGACCTCGACCGCGACGACCGGATCGTGCGGTTCACGGGCACCAACGGCACCCACGTCGAAGCGCTCGGACCGGAGCTGCTCGCCGACCTGGTCGAGTTCCTCGAGCTGTACGTCGCCGAACGCACGCCGCAGCTGACCGAACGCGACGACGAGGCGTTCCTGCGGGTCGCCCTGCGCAGCGTCTACACCGGTCTGCTCGGTGACGGCGTCCCGCCAGCCGACGAGTTGCCGCTGCGTGAGGACCGCTTCGCCGGGATGAGCTACCACGACGCGCTCGCCGCCTACGAGGCCGAACCGCCGGCGCACATCCTGTACGAGAACGGCGCCGGGCTCGACGGCTACCCCGGCTTCCCCGTGCCGGCGTTCAGCCACCGCTACGCGTGGGACGAGCTGCCGCACCTCGATCCGGACTTCGACGTCGCGGCCAACACCCGCTTCCTGCGCCACGACGGCACGCTCACCGACGACGCCCCGACCGCCGACGACGAGGCCAGCTCGTCGTACACCTACGACCCGGCGTCGGGGAACCGCGCGCCGTACAACTTCGGGACGCAGCGGCCGGGCAACAGCCAGGTGTGGCGGCTGCAGCCGGACTACTGGTGGACCCAGCCGCCGGCCGGCGAGCACCTGTCGTTCGTGACCGAACCGTTCGCCGAGGACGTGGTCACGTTCGGGTCCGCCAGCGTCGACCTGTGGCTGGCCACCGACAACCCGGTGGCCGACTCCGACCTCGAGGTGGTGCTCAGCGAGGTCCGGCCGGACGGCGTCGAGATGTACGTCACGACCGGGTGGCTGCGTGCCTCCAAGCGGGCCCTGCTCGACGACAGCACCGCGCTGCGTCCGCGCCCGACCTACCGGGCCGAGGATGCGGCACCGCTCGCGCCGGGCTGGAACGAGGTCCGGGTCGAGACGTTCCCCTTCGGGCACGCCTTCCGGGCGGGTTCACGGCTGCGGTTGACCATCGAGGCACCGGGCGGGAACCGTCCCACGTGGCGCTTCGACGACACCGTGCCGGGGGGACCGGACGTCACCAACACCGTGGCGCACTCGCCGACCCACCCCTCCAAGCTCGTGCTGCCGATCGTGGACGTGCCCGTGGACGTCCCGGCCGAGCTGCCGGCCTGCACCAGCAGCGCCGAGGGGGAGGGGATGACCGCCGTGCGCGGTCAGCCCTGCCG
>CAYSTY010000632.1:0-1504 GCA_964433685.1 uncultured Actinomycetota bacterium
CGGCCGCGAAGAACGCGTGCCGGCCGGAGTGCTTGCCGAGCACGATCTGGGCACCGGCGGCACCCACCTGCTCGGCGTCCATGATCTCGTAGGTCAGGCGGTCGGCCAGCACCCCGTGCTGGTGGATGCCCGACTCGTGCGCGAAGGCGTTCTGGCCGACGACGGCCTTGTTCTTCTGCACGCTGTAACCCGTCAGGCTCGAGACCAGGCGGGAGGTGCGGGTCAGCTCCGGGGTGTGCAGCGCGTGGTCGACCCCGAGCAGGTCGGCCCGCGTGCGGATGGCCATCACGACCTCCTCGAGCGAGCAGTTGCCGGCGCGCTCACCGATGCCGTTGACCGCGACCTCGACCTGACGGGCGCCGTTCCTGACCGCTTCGAGCGAGTTGGCGACCGCGAGTCCGAGGTCGTTGTGGCAGTGGACGCTGATGATCACGCCCTTGGCCTCGATGTCGGGGATGCGCCGGTGCAGATCGGCGATCCAGCGCCCGAAATCGTGCGGCAGGGCGTAACCGACGGTGTCGGGGATGTTGACCGTGGTGGCGCCGGCCTCGACCGCCGCGGCGACGATGTCGACGAGGAACTCGAAGTCGGTCCGGGTCGCGTCCTGCGGGCTGAACTCCACGTCGTCGGTGAAGGTCTTGGCGAGCGCCACCGCGTCGATGGTCTGCGTGAGGATCTCGTCCTCGGAGGCCTGCAGCATGTACTTGCGGTGGATGTCGGAGGTCGACAGGAAGGTGTGGATGCGGTGACGCTTGGCGGGCGCCAGCGACTTGGCGGCGGCTTCGATGTCGCCGGGCATGGCGCGCGCGAGCGCGGCGATGACCGGCGGTTCGCGGTGGTCGGTCTCGCCCTCGGAGCCGCCCCGCCCCTGCGCGGCACGGGGTGCGTTGCCGATGGTCTCGGCGACGGCCTTGACCGCGTCGAAGTCACCGGCCGAGGCGGCCGAGAAACCGGCCTCGATCACGTCCACCTGCAGACGGGCGAGCTGTTCGGCGATCTCGACCTTCTCGCGGGCGTCGAGCGAGATGCCGGGCGACTGTTCCCCGTCGCGGAGGGTCGTGTCGAAGATGGTGATGTCACGGCCGAAGCGCGCGACGCTGTCCACATCGGTGGGCTGTCCCATGGGTCCGGTCCTGTCCTTGCCGCGCTACGAGGCGGCGATCCTGTGCGTCTCTGCTTCGCCTCCGCGTCGCCGTCGTCGTGGTGGACGGCGCCGCGGCATCAAAGGAGGACGACGAGGAGGACCAGGCCGATCAGGATCTGGAGCGCGTGCAGGAGCCCACGGCCGGCATCGAGCCGGTCCAGAACGGGGCTGCTCACGTCACGCATGCGGACGAGTGAAGCGGGGCGTCGGGCCCGGAGCAAACGCCACCGCGCGCCACGCGGCCGTTCCGCACACCCAGGTCCGAGGGGCGCACGGCCCGTCCGACGCGGCCGACCGTCCGGGTCGGGTGCTGACGACCCGGCTGGGTGCAGATCCCGCGGCTGGGTGCACATCGCCCGC